>NZ_JALXPM010000050.1:0-20439 GCF_025147615.1 Brevibacterium luteolum
GCACGAGCACGTGTGAGATGGGCGTATGCGCACCCCGGCCGCCGCCCCCCCCCCCCCCCCCCCCCCCCCCCCCCCCCCCCCCCGGTTCCGTCTGTCGGACACGCAGCGAGACCCGGTAGGGTACGCAGTGAGGGTTTGAACCGAGGCAGGTGCGATGCAGATCAACGGCGACATCATTGTCGGAATCGACGGCTCCGAGGCGTCATGCGAAGCCGCAGCCTGGGCGCTGAAGGAATCCCGGCGCTCCGGCCAGCCGCTCAGGCTCGTCTCCGTCGCGGCCGCCGCCCACCCCAAGTTCGCTGACCTCACCGAAGCCCGGCAGGCCGCCGAGACCGCACTCGCCGAGGTGGGCCGCAGGCTCACCGAGCTGATGGAAGGCCAGGAGACCCCGGCGGTATTCACCACCGAAGTCCACGACGGCGACCCTGCTGAGGTGATGGCCGAACTGAGCGAGGACGCCGGTCTGCTCGTCATCGGCCACCACGGCTCCGACCAGCCGCCGACCGGCCGGATCGGCACCGTCAGCTCCGGACTGCCCGGCCACGCGCTCAGCCCCGTGCTCATCCACCGGGCCACCCGCGGCAGCGAATTCGACTCCGTCGATGTGCACCCGCGCGGTGAGGCCGGCGTCGTCATCGGCCTCGACACCTCCGACTACTCCGGAGTCGCCGCCCTCAACGCCGCCGGCTACGCGGCTGCGACGAACGCGACCCTGCACATCGTCGTCGGCACCGCCCCGCTTGATGGCGACGAGAAGGCCCGCGCCCAGACCGAACTCGACATGACCTGGCTGCGCTCACACTTCCCGGGCCTGCGCGTCGATGCCGCCTACCACGACGCCGACCCCGTCGACCTGCTCATCGACCAGTCCCGCGAGGCTGACATGCTCGTCATGGGCAAGCGCGGCATGGGCCGGTTCGCCAGTATGCTCGCCCAGCTCGGCCGCACCACCTCGCAGGTCATGTCGGGTGCCGAATGTTCCCTGCTCGTCGTGCCCTTCCGCGACGACCCGAAGCTCGGCGACCGCCGCCTGGCCGACTGAACGGGCTGGCCGACTGAACGGGCTGGCCGCGATTGCGCGGTTCCACGGGCGGTTCCCGGTAACCTGATCCCATGCTCACCCGCCTGCGTCTGCCCAGCTCACTGACACCTCGGCGCCGGGAACCCGCCCCCGGCCCGCTCGCCGCGCGCCTGCACGAGGCCTACGCGAAACTCGCCGCCGACCTGCCCGACGAGTACCCGGCAGCCGCGCTGGCCGACGCCGAGGCGGCTGTCGCCGATCTCGGAAGCGATCCCTTCGCTGTCGGCCGGGACGGTATCGAGACCGAGCGGGTCGATCTGCGCGAGATCCCGTTCGTCACCATCGACCCCGAGGGTGCGACGGACCTCGATCAGGCGATGCACCTCGAAACCCTCAACGCGGCTGAAGGCCAGGCCGCGTTCCGGGTCCGCTATGCGATCGCCGATGTCGGCCGATTCATCACCCCAGGTGGGCCGCTCGATGCCGAGACCCACGCCCGCGGGCAGACGATCTACCTGCCCGATCGGCGCATCCCGCTGCACCCGGAGGTCATCTCCGAAGGCGCGGCCTCCCTGCTGCCCGGCGAGGACCGCGCCGCCTACGTCTTCACCATTGAACTCGCCGCCGACGGCACGATCATCAGCCAGGACCTCGTGCGCGCGGTCGTGCGCTCCCGCGCTCAGCTCGACTACGACACCATTCAAGCCGACGCCGATGCCGGCCGGCCGCTGCCCGAGGCGATCGCCGCGCTGCCGCAGATCGGCGCGGCACTGCAGGCCGATGAGGCCGCTCGCGGCGGCATCGACTTAGCGATCCCGGACCAGGAGGTCACCGAGACCAACGGCGACTACACGCTGGCCTACCGGCCCAGGCAGGGCATCGAGGACGACAACGCGCAGATCAGCCTGCTCGCCGGCCGAGTCGCAGCCGATTTCATGCTGCGCGCCGGCCACGGGGTGCTGCGCACGATGCCGCGCCCGGATGAGGAGACGATTGCCGAATTCCTCGCCATCGTCGCAGGTCTTGGCTTCGATGCCGCGGCGCCGTACCAGGATGTCATCCGCAGCATCGGCCACCAGGAGCGCAACCCGCGTGCGCTCGCCGTCCACTACGCCTCACCCTCGCTGTTCCGGGGTGCCGGCTACACCCTCATCGGCGAGGAGGAAAGCGATGACGAGCTGCTGCAGGCCGCGGTTGGCGCACCTTATGCGCACACGACTGCACCGCTGCGCCGGCTCGTCGACCGCTATGTGCTGCTAATTGCTGAAGCCGCCTGCCGGGATGCCGACGCTCCGGCATGGGCGCTCGACGGGCTGGCCGAGCTGCCCGAGGTGATGAAGGAGACCGGCCGGCTGGCCAGCCAGATCGACAAACAGGTCATCGAATACACCGAGGCGATCCTGCTCGCCGAGCGGACCGGCGAGGTATTCGACGGGGTGGTCGTCGGCTCGCGGACCACGAAGGACGGCACCCAACTCGTCGAGGTGCATGTGCCCGAACCTGCTCTTGTTGTGTGGGCTGCTGGCAGGGCGCCGGTCGGTGAGCCGGTGCAGATCCGGCTGCGCTCAGCTGAACCAGAGACAGGCACGCTGCTCTTCGACGTCGTCGCCTGAGCCGCAGCTCCAACCCGGGCTCAACAGGGTCGGTCGCCGCTTCAGCCTCGGGTCGGCAGGCCGACTGAAGCGCGCGCCCCGGTGAGCAGCTGGACGCGCACGATGTCGCGGTCGATGCGCCGGGCGACATAGGGCGTCGAGTTGATCATGCCGAACACGGCATGAACCCGCACTGTCGCCTCATCGAGGCTGAGTGCCGGGTCGAGGTCGGTGAGCTGCTCGGCCCACAGGGTCACGTACTGCCGCTGCAGCTGCCGCACCCGGCGGCGGGCCTCATCGGGCAGCGCGGTGAAGTCACGGTCCTGAATCCGGATGAGCTCCGGTTCGCGGAGGGCGAAGTCGACATGGAAGTCGATGAGCCGGCCGATGAGCGCGGCCGCGCCCGAGGCACCGGTCGCCTGGGCCAGCAGCTCGCGGCCGCCGGTGTGCAGGTATTCGGAGATCCCGACGAGCAGCTCGATGAGGATCGCTTCCTTCGACGCGAAGTGCCGGTAGACCGCTGGCCCGGAGATCCCGGCCCCGGTCCCGATGTCCTCGATGCCGACAGCGTGGAAGCCGCGCCGGGCGAACAGCCCTTTGGCCGCCTGCAGGATCGCCTCGCGGCGCTGCGCCTTCGCAGCAGCGCGCACACCACCGCTGGGGGAGTGGGCGGCAGCCGGGAGGGCAGAGGCGTTCATGGCCGACAGCCTAACTCAGTGAGTCACCGCTAACCGAATCATCTCAGCCCCGCCGGAGCCGATGCCCTCAGCGGCATGCGCGCCTCGGGGTTCGGATGGGACAGCGCGGCGATCATCTCGCAGGCGCGGTCGTGTCTGCGCATCATGCGTGTGAAGCTCAGAATGACGCCCGCTCCGCAGGCGATGAGCGGAATGGTGACGACGGCGATGCTGATGATGCCCGCGACGATCTGCCCGTTGCCGAAGAAGAACAGGGGCGCGGCGACAGCTGGGACGATGCACAGGGTACTGGTGGCGGCGCAGATCTTCCAGTCATCGGGTTGGTATCCGCCGTGGAAGTTCGGCAGGCCGTCAACGCCGCGGGCCAACCGTCCAGGCTGGCTGCTGGCCCATTCGAGCACTGTCTCGATGACCCTCGCCTGGTAGCGGTCAACTGCCCGCATTTCGGCGCTGCGACTGACGGTTGCCGCGATGAGGATGATTAAGCTGGCGAGCACCGTCGCCCCGCCGATGGTGCTGCCGGAGCCGGGGGAGCGGTGATCGAGCCAGAACGCGAGCGCGATCACCGCCCAGGAGGCGACCCACAGCCAGATCAGCGTCATCCTCACGTGCCTGAGGAGTCGGCTGCGCCGCCAGGCGCGTCCGCAGGCGGCAGCGAGGACGGCTTGCAGCTGGCGGGCCCCCGCCTCGCGCACGGCGCCCGGGCTGGGTGCGGCAGCTTCGGCGCGACGCGCCTGCGCCAGCTCGGCGACAGCCCGGCCGCGGTCGGTGATTCCGAGGGCGCGGGACAGCTGGGCGTCGCTGAGCGCGGCGACCATCAGCTGTGCATCGGCGTGGGAGGTGTCCATGACTCCACACTAATGTCCTGCCGCCGTGCCGATCGGTGCACGCATGTGGCAGTACTGCCACTGCCGGGGAGCCGGGCAGCCGCGGGTGTCAGCCGGCAGCCGCGCGCGCCGTCAGAAGTGCCGGCAGGCAGCTGTGTTGTCCCTCACGTGAATCGTTCGCTACCATAAGACTCGGTTAACGATCATTAACTGAACTGTCGGGAGATCACATATGCCAGTCATCGGCTCACCGGTCAATCCCGCCACCGCAGAGGCCAACGCATCCGCCCACGCCGAGCTCATCGCCGAGCTGCGCCAGCGGATTGAAGCCACTGCCCGCGGCGGCTCTGAGAAGTCACGCGAGAAGCACCTCGCGCGCGGCAAGCTGCTGCCGCGTGACCGCGTCGAGAACCTCGTTGACCCCGGCTCACCGTTCCTGGAGCTCTCCCCACTGGCCGCCGGCGGCATGTACGACGACGCCAGCCCGGGGGCGGGCATCATCACCGGCATCGGCCGGGTCGCCGGACGCGAATGCGTCATCGTTGCCAACGACGCCACCGTCAAGGGCGGCACCTACTACCCGATGACGGTCAAGAAGCACCTGCGCGCCCAGGAAGTCGCCCGCGAGAACCGCCTGCCCTGCATCTATCTCGTCGACTCCGGCGGGGCGAACCTGCCCAACCAGGACGACGTGTTCCCCGACCGCGAGCACTTCGGCCGGATCTTCTACAACCAGGCGACCCTCTCGGCTGCCGGCATCCCGCAGCTGGCCGCCGTCATGGGCTCCTGCACCGCTGGTGGGGCCTATGTCCCGGCGATGGCTGATGAGTCGATCATCGTCCACGAGCAGGGCACGATCTTCCTCGGCGGCCCGCCCCTGGTCAAGGCCGCCACCGGCGAGGTCGTCACCGCCGAAGAGCTCGGCGGCGGGGCCCTGCACTCGCGCACCTCCGGTGTCACCGACCACCTGGCCGCCAACGACTCCCACGCCCTGGAGATCATGCGCGACATCGTCGCCACCCTCGGGCCCAAGGACGCCCCGGCCTGGCAGCGCACCGAACCCGAGGCGCCGGCCCACGACCCGGCCGAACTCACCTCCATCGTCCCGACCGACTCGAAGGTCCCCTACGACGTCCACGAGGTCATCGCCCGGATCGTCGACGGCTCGAAGTTCCACGAGTTCAAAGCCGAATACGGCACCACGCTCATCACCGGCTTCGCCCGCATCGACGGCCACCCCGTGGGCATCATCGCCAACAACGGCGTGCTGTTCGGCGAATCGGCGATGAAGGGTGCCCACTTCATCGAACTGTGCGATCAGCGCGACACCCCGCTGCTGTTCCTGCAGAACATCTCCGGCTTCATGGTCGGCCGCGACTACGAAGCCACCGGCATCGCCAAGCACGGTGCGAAGATGGTCAACGCTGTGGCCACCGCCCGGGTGCCGAAGTTCACCGTCGTCATCGGCGGCTCCTATGGTGCTGGCAACTATTCGATGTGCGGGCGCGCCTACAGCCCGCGCTTCCTGTGGATGTGGCCCAACGCCCGCATCTCCGTCATGGGCGGTGAGCAGGCCGCCAGCGTGCTGGCCACCGTGCGCCGCGATGCCATCGAGGCCCGCGGCGAGGACTGGCCGGCTGAGGCGGAAGCCGAGTTCAAGGCCCCGATCCTCGATCAGTACGAAGCCCAGGGCAACCCGTACTACTCGACTGCCCGCCTGTGGGACGACGGCATCATCGAACCCGCCGACACCCGCCAGGTGCTCGCACTGGCCCTCGAGGCCTGCCGGTATGCGCCCCTTGCCCGCCCGCTCGACGCGCCAGGCTATGGCGTCTTCAGGATGTGATGACCGTGAAGCTCTTCGACACAATCCTCATCGCCAACCGCGGCGAGATCGCCCTGCGCGTCATCCGCACGTGCCGGCGCCTGGGCATCCGCACCGTCGCCGTGTACTCCGATGCCGACGCCGAGGCCGCCCACACCCTGGCAGCCGATGTCGCCGTGCACCTCGGCCCGGCTGCCGCGTCCGAGTCCTACCTCGCCATCAACAAGGTCATCGCTGCAGCCCAGGCTACCGGCGCGCAGGCGATCCATCCCGGTTACGGCTTCCTGTCTGAGAATCCCACGTTCGCCCGCGCATGCGAAGAGGCCGGCATCGTGTTCCTCGGCCCGACGGCCGATGCGATCGAGACGATGGGGGACAAGATCACCGCCAAGCAGGCGGTCGCCAGCCACAACGTGCCGCTCGTGCCCGGCGTGTCCGAAGGCGGGCTGAGCAATGAGCAGCTGGCCGCCGAGGCGGTGAAGATCGGCTTCCCGGTCCTCATCAAGCCCTCGGCAGGAGGCGGCGGCAAGGGCATGCACGCCGTGTTCGAGGAATCCGAGCTCGCAGACAGGCTCGCAGCTGCCCGCCGTGAGGCGGCCAGCTCGTTCGGCGATGACACCTTGTTCCTCGAGCGCCTCGTCGCCACCCCGCGCCACATCGAGGTGCAGGTGCTCGCCGATGAGCACGGCAACGTCATCCACTTAGGCGAACGCGAATGCTCTCTGCAGCGCCGCCACCAGAAGGTCATCGAAGAGGCCCCGTCGGCGCTGCTCGATGAGGAGACCCGCGCCCGCATCGGCGAGGCCGCCTGCAGCACCGCCCGCTCGGTCGGCTACCGCGGCGCCGGCACAGTCGAGTTCATCGTCGCCGCCGATCAGCCCGATGAGTTCTTCTTCATGGAGATGAACACCCGCCTGCAGGTCGAGCACCCGGTGACCGAAGAGGTCACCGGCATCGACCTCGTCGAATGGCAGATCCGGATCGGCGCCGGTGAGGAGCTCAGTCTCACCCAGGACGACATCACTCTGGACGGCCACTCGATCGAGGCCCGCATCTACGCTGAGGATCCCTCCCGCGGCTTCCTGCCCACCGGCGGGCAGGCCATCGACGTCATCACCCCGGCAGGGGAGGGCATCCGCGTCGATGCCGGATTGGCCGCCGGTCAGTTCATCGCCTCGGACTACGACCCGATGATCGCCAAGCTCATCGTCCACGCCCCTAACCGGGCCAGTGCGGTGCAGAAGCTCTACGACGCGCTCGGCCGCACTGCAGTGCCCGGCATCGTGACGAACATCGACTTCCTGCGCAGCCTTATGAGCCGCGAGGACGTCAAGGCTGGCGAGCTCGACACCGGGCTCATCGACCGGATGAGCGAGGACGAACTCGCCCACACCCCCGCAGAGCTCGACCTGCTCTTCGCGGTTGTGGCGATCATCGACCGGCAGCAGCGGGCGGCGACTGCCGCCGGTGCGGTGACCGTCGACGGGGCCGATCCAGCCGGCGCCTCGGCGTGGGACCGGCCGACCGGCTGGCGCACCTCACGCCCGGTCGAGGTCACGGTGCCGCTCGTGCACGCCGGAACCGACTACGAGGCGATCTGGCGCGGCGAGCAGGTGCGCTGGAGCGCCGACGGCGAGTGCCGCCTCGTCAGCGGCGGGCGCACCTACCGTGCGCGAGTCGCCACCGCCGGGGACACCGTATGGGTGATGAGCGAACGCGGCATCTTCGCCTTCACCCGCCCGCAGGCCGACACCGCCCTTGACCCCGGTGCCGCCGGGGCCGACATCACCGCCCCGATGCCCGGCGCGGTCATCGACGTGCGGGTCGACGACGGCGCCGAGGTGACTGCCGGCACGCCGGTCGTCGTCGTCGAGGCGATGAAGATGGAGCACGTGCTCACCGCCCCCGCCGACGGGATCGTGCACCTGAAGACCCAGGTCGGCACCCAGGTCGCACTCGACGAGGTGCTCGCCACCATCGTCGACGCTGATGCAGAAGAAGACAGCCAAGCAGAGAAGTGAGGATTCACCATGACGCAGACATTCACCCCGGGAATGCTGCCCGACGAGTACGAGGACCTGCGCCAGCAGGTCGCCAAATTCACCGACACTGAGGTCGCGCCCGTCAGCCCCGAACTCGATGAGAAGCGCGAGTTCCCGTACGCGCTGGTGAAGAAGATGGGCCAGATGGGCCTGTTCGGTCTGCCGTTCGACGAGGAGTACGGCGGCATGGGCGGCGACTACTTCGCCCTGTGCCTGGCGATCGAGGAGCTCGCCCGGGAGAACCAGTCGCTGGCCATCACGCTGGAAGCGGCCGTGTCGCTCGGTGCGATGCCGATCTACCGCTTCGGCACCGAGGAGCAGAAGCGCGAATGGCTCCCGCAGCTCACCGACGGATCCGGCCTGGCCGCCTTCGGCCTGACCGAGCCGGAGGCCGGCTCCGATGCCGGTGGGACGAAGACGAAGGCGACGCTGGCTGACGGTGAGTGGACGATCAACGGCGGCAAGTGCTTCATCACCAACTCCGGCACCGACATCACCCGGCTCGTCACCGCCACCGCGGTCACCGGCACCCGCACCGGCCGCGACGGGAAGGAGAAGCCGGAGATCTCGACGATCATGATCCCGGCAGGCACCCCGGGCTTCACCGTCGAACCGAAGTACGACAAGGTCGGCTGGAACTCCTCGGACACCCACCCGCTGACCTTCGAAGACGTCAAGGTGCCGGAGGAGAACCTGCTCGGTGAGCGCGGCCGCGGCTACGCGAACTTCCTGCGCATCCTCGATGAGGGCCGCATCGCTGTCGCTGCACTCTCGACCGGTGCCGCACAGGGATGTGTCGACGAGTCGGTCAAGTACGCCAAGGAGCGCACCTCCTTCGGCAAGCCGATCTCGGAATACCAGGGGATCTCGTTCAAGATCGCCCGCATGGAGGCCCGCGTCGTCGCTGCCCGTGCCGCCTACTACCTGGCGGCCTCGCGGATGATCGCAGGGCTGCCGTTCAAGAAGGAGGCCGCGATCGCGAAGATGATCGCCGGCGACGCCGCGATGGACAACGCCCGCGACGCCACCCAGATCCACGGCGGCTACGGCTTCATGAACGAATACCTCGTCGCCCGCCACTACCGCGACTCGAAGATCCTCGAGATCGGTGAGGGCACCACCGAGGTGCAGCTCATGCTCATCGCCCGCGACCTCGGGCTGTGAGGCCGAAGGGTCAGTGATGCAGGCCGGCTGCGGCTGAAGCCCAGCAGACAAGCGGGGTCGTGACGAATCGTCGCGGCCCCGCTTCGTCGCGTCAGCACCACGCAGCGCGGGCGGAGTCCGCACCGGCGTCGGTGGGGTTGTCCGTGCATGGTGCGACTCTTGAGGAAAGAGGCTTCATGTAGAAGACCCGGACACAGAAGGAGAAAGCCATGTCTGCCCAGATCACTGCGATCACCGTCGGTTTGGTTGCAACCGTTGCGCTTCTGGTAACTCTCTACGCTGCCTGAGCGCCGATGTGGGGGCAGGTCGTGCTCCTGGTGTTTGCGGCAGTGCAAGCCCTCGCACTGTTGCTGTGGATGAATGATCAGCGACGCAAGCGCAAACAATGACCGAGCGTAATCTAGCTGCCGGCGAAGCGGCGGAGTTGAGATATGTGCCGCCCACGACTCTTTCGCGGTGCACACGGCCAGCGCGCGACGCGCGGACCGGCCGCGCGCTCGGCTGGCGATGAGAGGCGACCGACGAATGCCGCAGGTGTTCGCAGTCTGGACGCTGTCTTCCTGCGGTGGCCGCGGCTCAGAGTCTCGCGTCTGACCAGCTGTTAGTCAGCGTGGTCAACCCCAGAACACACAGACCTCATCACGGTCGATGCAGTGCAGTGCTGAGTTGATGTCCGGGCCGGGCGTGAAGAGGTCGTAATATCTCCAGCGCTGGTTCCCGTCCATCCAGTAGATCGACCATTCGCCACGGCTGGCGGTGTACCGCAGGCGCGCAAAGGTCTGTTCTATCCAGCCGGGCTGCGAGCTTGATCCACCGGGCCACAGATCCCACAGGCTGATGGTGACGTGGAGACGTGACGGTGTGCAGGTCACACGCATCGCGTCTCTTGACTCCTCAGGAGACTGGTTGAGGCACCATTCTTCGATGCGTCGGAGATCCTGTTCCGGTATCACCATGTCGCAACGGTAGCAGGGCAGTGGAAACGCGCGGTGGCGTCACGGAGCTCAGGAACCCTTGAGGTACCCGACGAGAAGCGCGGCGGTCCCGCGCGCGTGCTCGAGTGCCGCATGCTCAGCTTCCAACGGATTCCCGTTCAGCACCGCTTCCAGAATCGCGCGGTGCTGTTCATTGGAGTGCGCGAGGTTCGTCGTGATCATCGGGATGCGATCGAGCATCGCGTTGACCCGGTCGCGCACCTCGGCGGCCGCCTTGTGCAATGAGGGGATGCCGGTCAGCTCAGCGATTGCGAGGTGGAATCGAGAATCGAGCTGACGATACTGGCCCGGCTCGGCGGTGTCACAGGCATCGCAAGCTTCGCGCAGGTGCCGGCGCTGCTCGCCGGTCAGTGGCGCTTCTGCAGCGAGTCGAGCGGCTGCGGCATCCAGCACTGCTCGGAACTGCAGTGCATCGTTGAGTTCGGATTCGTCGATCGGTCGATGCAGTTCATGGTCTGCTGGCAGTCCAATAATGAATGCTCCACCGTAGCGTCCGCGCTTGATGTCAAGGACACCTGTCTCCTGCAGCTCGTGGAGGACGTCGCGCAGCGTAGCTCGTGAGACTCCAAGGCTTTCAGCGAGCTCCCGTTCGGCTGGGAGCTTTTCACCCACCATGTACTGGCCAAGGCTGATGGCGCGCAGCAAGCGAGACAGGGTCTCTTCAAAGACATTGCCGGTGCGTACCGTGCGGATGCTGCTCACCTGTGTCTGCCCCTCTTCCGAAGTGTCTGCCTCTCAATGAAAGTATACGGAACCCTTGACACCGGCGTGTGATCGGGATTACATTCTCATCAGTTCAATGGTTTGTAAACAGACCAATTAAATAGTTTTTGGGCAGGGGTCCTGATGAAGCAAAGAGTTGAGTACGGCAGCGTTGCCGACAACTACATGGAGAAGCGCCAGCTGCGCAGTGGAGCAGCCGGATGGATCCTGCTGGCAGGTCTTGGCGTCGCATATGTGATCTCCGGGGACTTCTCCGGATGGAACCTGGGCCTGGCCGAAGGTGGCTGGGGCGGACTTGCCATCGCGTTCTGCCTGATGGGCATCATGTATGTGTGCATGACCCTTGGGCTGGCGGAATTGTCTTCGACACTGCCGACCGCTGGAGCAGGCTACGGCTTCGCTCGGAGGGCCCTTGGTCCGCTCGGAGGTTTCGCCACCGGAACCGCGATCATCATCGAATACACGATGGCGCCAGCAGCGATCTCCACGTTCATCGCAGGTTATGTACAAGCCCTCGGTATCCTCCCGGAAAGCGTCCCCAACTGGGTCATCTACCTCGCCGCCTATCTCATCTTCGTCGGCATCCACCTCTGGGGAGTCGGCGAAGCGCTGCGCTTGATGTTCCTCATCACCGCCATTGCAGTCATTGCCCTCCTCGCCTTCGTCTTCGGCATGATCTGGCACGTGGAACCGGCCAACATGTTCAACATCGCGCCTGATGGATCACTCGGATCCAGCGAGTTCCTTCCCTTCGGGGTCTCCGGGGTGCTGGCATCGCTCGTCTTCGGCATCTGGTTCTTCCTTGCCGTTGAAGGCGTGCCGCTCGCCGCCGAAGAATCCGCTAACCCCAAGCGCGACATGCCGCGGGGAATCCTCACCGCGATGGGGCTGCTGGTTGTATTCGGTGCGCTCATGCTCATCATCGTCCCCGGCACGGCTGGCGCAGATGCCATGGGCGTGTCCGATAACCCGCTGCCGGAAGCAGTGCGGACCGTGTATGGAGAGAACTCGGCGCTGGCAACGTTCGTCAACTGGGCCGGTCTCGCAGGCCTCATCGCCAGCTTCTTCTCGATCATCTTCGCCTATTCGCGTCAGCTCTTCGCTCTTTCGCGCGCTGGCTATCTGCCGAAGTTCTTGTCGCTGACTGGTAAGCGCAAGACGCCCTACATGGCGCTCATCATCCCGGGCACCATTGGCTTCGCTCTCGCTGTCGCAACCGGTGGAGACGGTGGAATCCTGCTGAATGTAGCCGTGTTCGGCGCAACGGTCTCCTACGTCCTGCTCAACCTCTCCCACGTTGTCCTGCGGTTCAAGGAACCGCACCTTGAGCGGGGATACCGCACACCCGGTGGAGCAGTCACCACGACCATCGCACTGGTTCTGGCTTCCGTCGCCGTCGTCGCAACCTTCTTCGTCGACATCGTCGCTGCAGGGATCGCTGCCGCCGTATTCCTCGTATTCCTCGCATACTTCTGGTTCTACTCGCGCCACCACCTTGTTGCGAAAGCTCCGGAAGAGGAATTCGCCCAGATCGCCGAAGCCGAATCGGGTCTGCACTGACGATCGGCACACCTCGACACACTGACCAACCCCACGGAAGGATCTCAATGACCGCGCCCACAGGATTCGGGGACCCGCAGCGGGTCACCACCGGTTCGAACCCAGCACCAGCCCTCACGCGCGAGGACCTCATCGGCCTCGTCGACGAAGGAACGATCGACACCGTCGTCGTCGCGTTCACCGACGTGCAAGGGCGGCTGCAGGGGAAGCGGCTCGGAGCGCGCTTCTTCGTCGACGACGCCATTGACCACGGTTCGGAAGGATGCAATTACCTCCTCGCCGTCGATGTCGACATGAACACCGTCGATGGTTACGAAATGTCGTCGTGGAGCACCGGTTACGGTGACCTCGTCATGAAACCGGATCTCTCGACACTGCGGCTCATCCCTTGGCAGCCGGGAACTGCGCTCGTCACCTGCGACATCGAATGGACCAACGGTGAGCCCGTCGTCGCCAGCCCGCGGCAGATCCTCGCGGCCCAGGTGAAGCGACTCGAAGAGCGCGGTCTCAAGGCTTTTGCCGGCACTGAGCTGGAGTTCGTCACCTTCGACACCAGCTATGAGGAGTCCTTCAACCGCGGCTATCGCGACCTCACTCCGTCGAACCAGTACAACGTCGACTACTCGCTGTTGGGTACCGCCCGCATCGAGCCGTTGCTGCGCGACATCCGCAACTCGATGGCCGGGGCAGGCATGTACGTCGAAAGCGCCAAGGGCGAATGCAACCTCGGCCAGCACGAGATCACCTTTAAGTACGACGAGGCGATCCGCTCCTGCGACAACCATGCCGTGTACAAGAACGGGGCGAAGGAGATCGCCTCCCAGCACGGCAAGGCGATCACGTTCATGGCGAAGTTCAACGAACTCGAAGGCTCGTCCTGCCACGTGCACCTGTCCTTCCGCGGACTCGACGGCGAACTCGCCATGGCCGGTGACGACGAGCACGGATTCACCCCGCTCATGGGCCAGTTCATCGCCGGCCAGCTCGCCTGCATCGAAGACTTCACCTACTTCCACGCCCCGAACATCAACTCCTACAAACGCTTCGTCGAAGGCTCATTCGCCCCGACAGCCGTCGCGTGGGGCTTCGACAACCGCTCGTGCGCCTTCCGCGTCGTCGGCTCCGGCCCGTCGCTGCGCGTCGAGTGCCGCGTCGGAGGCGCCGACCTCAACCCGTACCTCGCCGTCGCCTCGCTCATCGCCGCTGGCATCCACGGCATCGACAACGAGCTCGAACTCCCGCCGGTGACCGACGGCAACGCCTACGCCTCCGACGCCCGCCGCCTGCCGACGAATCTGCGCGACGCCCGCGACCGCCTGGCGAATTCCGAGATCGCCCGCGAGGCATTCGGCGAGGACGTCATCAAGCACTATGTCAACGCCGCGAACGTCGAGATCTCGCAGTTCGAGGCCGCCGTGACCGATTGGGAGCGCTTCCGTGGCTTCGAACGGCTCTGACGCGCCCGAGGCGGCGGTCCCGCCGCGGATCGGGATCACGACGTACATGCAGCCGGCTGACTGGAGTCACTGGCGCGGAGTCGAGGCGGCCCTCATCCCGGCCGAATACGTCCGCATGGTCACCGCGGCCGGCGGCGTGCCGATCCTGCTGCCGCCGCACGGCACCCACCCGTCGATGCTCGACGCGGTCGACGGGCTGCTCATCTCCGGAGGAGCAGACGTCGGCCCGGAGACCTACGGCGCTCAGGCCCACCCGACGACCGCCGCACAGTCATGGCGGGACGAACATGAGTTCGCTCTGCTGGCCGAAGCCCGCGACCGAGGCATGCCGGTGCTCGGCATCTGCCGCGGGATGCAGGTCATCAACGCGGCATTCGGCGGCACGCTGCACCAGCACCTGCCCGAGATTCTCGGCCACTCCGACTATCAGCCTGCCCCGGGCGTCTACGGCGAGGTGACCGTTCAGATCGAACCGGGCTCCACTGCTGCCGCGCTGCTCGGGGCTGAGACGACGGCACCATGCTTCCACCACCAAGCCGTCGACCGCCTCGCCCCCGGACTGCACGTCACCGGGCGGGCCGCCGACGGGACGATCGAGATCCTCGAGCCGGCCGCCGCCTCGGGAACGGAAGCGCAGAGCGGTGAAATCGCGCTGCCCGGCAGCGGCTGGCTGCTCGCCGTGCAATGGCATCCCGAACACAACAGCGCTGATGCGCGCGTCGTCACAGGACTCGTCGCCGCAGCCCGCAGCTACCGCACCGATATGTCCGGAGGAGGACAATGAGCACCTACGAGGTCATCAACCCCGCCACAGCCGAAGCGATCCGCACCGTCGAGCTGGCCGATGTCGCAGCCGTCGATGATGCGATCGAACGCGCCCAGCGGGCGTTTGAGCAGTGGCGGGCCGTCGCGCCGAGCGACCGCGCCCGCCTGCTGCGCCGCTTCGCCGCCGTGGTCGACGAGCACATCGACGAGCTCGCCGAGCTCGAAGTGGCGAACTCGGGGCACACGATCTCCAACGCCACCTGGGAAGCCGGCAACGTCCGTGACGTGCTGGAATACTCCGCCGCCGCTCCCGAACGTCTCTTCGGCCGGCAGATCCCGGTCGACGGAGGCATCAACATCACCTTCGCCGAGCCTCTCGGCGTCGTCGGCGTCATCGTGCCGTGGAACTTCCCGATGCCGATCGCCGCATGGGGATTCGGCCCAGCGCTGGCCGCCGGCAACACCGTCGTGCTCAAGCCTGCCGAGGTGACCCCGCTGACGGCTATGCGGATCGGTGAGCTCGCACGCGAAGCCGGCATCCCCGAGGGCGTGCTCACGATCCTGCCGGGCAAGGGCTCGGTCGTCGGCGAGCGGTTCGTCACCCACCCCGGCGTGCGCAAGGTCGTCTTCACCGGGTCGACCGAAGTCGGCAAGCGGATCATGGCCGGCTGCGCCGACCAGGTGAAGAACCTCACCCTGGAACTCGGCGGCAAGAACGCCAATATCGTCTTCCCCGACGCCGACCTCTCAGCCGCAGCCGCCGCAGCACCCGGCGGTGTGTTCGACAACGCCGGCCAGGACTGCTGCTCCCGCTCCCGGCTGCTTGTCCACGCGGACGTGTTCGACGACTTCCTCAGCGAGCTCAAAGACGCCGTCAGCGGGTTCCGGTGCACTGACCCGACGGACCCGGACGCGGACATGGGGCCGCTTGTCACCGCCGCCCACCGCGATTCCGTCGCAGCCTATGTCGACGGTGCCGAGGTGGCGTTCCAGGGTGAGTGCCCGACCGGCCCGGGATTCTGGTTCCCGCCGACGGTCATCACCCCCAATGACATCACCGCCCGTGACTTCAACGAGGAGATCTTCGGCCCCGTGCTGTCCGTGGTGCCGTTCCGCTCAGAGTCCGAGGCAGTCTCGATCGCGAACAACACCGAGTACGGACTCTCCGGTTCGATCTGGACCCGTGATCTCGACCGGGCGATCCGCGTCTCCCGGTCCGTCGAAGCCGGCAACCTGTCGGTCAACTCCCACTCATCGGTGCGGTACTGGACGCCGTTCGGCGGCTACAAGCAGTCCGGCCTCGGCCGGGAGCTCGGCCCCGATGCGGTCGCCGCCTTCACCGAGACGAAGAACGTCTTCATCGCAGTCGGCCCAGCCTCGGACTGACCGCGCTGACCTGATCCCAACAGCATTCCCTGACAGAAGGAGAACTCCGTGAACACACCAGTCGTCGCCGGCCGGATGGACGGCAAAGTCTGCGTCATCACCGGTGGGGCCTCGGGCATCGGCCTGGCGAGTGCCCGCCGCTTGGCATCCGAAGGCGCCACCGTCGTCATCGCCGACCTTGACGAAACCCGCGGCCCGGAGGTCGCCGAGGAGCTCGGCGGACTCTTCGTCCGCACGAATGTCGCCGACGAAGACAGCGTCAAGGCACTGTTCGAGCAGACAGTCGCCGCGTATGGACGCGTCGATGTGGCCTTCAACAACGCAGGCATCAACCCGACTGAGGACAACTCGATCCTCACCACCGGGATCGAGGCGTGGGCGAAGGTGCAGACCGTCAACCTCACATCGGTCTACCTGTGCTGCAAGTACGCCCTTGAGCACATGGTCAAGCAGAAGTCCGGCTCGATCATCAACACTGCCTCCTTCGTCGCCCTGCTCGGCGCGGCAACCTCGCAGATCTCATACTCCGCATCGAAGGGCGGAGTGCTGTCGATGAGCCGCGAACTCGGCGTGCAATTCGCCAAGGAGGGCATCCGCGTCAACGCGCTCTGCCCCGGACCGGTCAACACGCCGCTGCTCGAAGAGCTCTTCGCCAAGGACCCGGAGCAGGCGCAGCGCCGCCTCGTCCACGTCCCGCGCGGACGCTTCGGCGAGCCCGAGGAGATCGCCGCCGCCGTGGCCTTCCTCGCCAGCGACGACGCCTCCTTCGTCAATGCCGCGACGTTCACGGTCGACGGCGGGATCTCAGCGGCATACGTCACCGCTGAGTGACACTCCCGCACACGCCCGCCGCCTGAGAGCACACCGCTCCCGAGGCGGCGGGCGCGTCTGCGTCTCGGGCCGCCACTCGGCGGGCGGCCGGCGCCTCGGGCCCGGTGGCCGGTCGTGCTTGAATGGTGACGATGACTGCCACGTTGCTCCTCCTCGCCGGGCTCGCGCTGCTCGATGCCACGAGCATCGGCACACTCGGCATTCCGCTGTGGATGCTGCTGGCCCAAAGGGTGCGCATCAGTCTCGTCTTCGTCTACCTCTTCGTACTCGCCGGGTTCTACTGGCTGGTCGGCATCGCGCTGTACTACGGCGGGCTGGCGGCCTTCAGCTGGATCGGCGAATGGTCAGCCATCCCGTGGATCGAGCTCATCCTCGGCGTCATCTGCCTCGCCTCGGCATTCCTGCCCCGCAGGCTGTGGGAGGGCCAGGTGGGCTTCGCGAACCGATTCCAGGACAAGGTGGCCGTCACCGGCACCTTCGCCACCGCCTCGGGCCTGGCGCTCATCGCCGGTCTCATCGAGATCACCGGCATGTACCCCTACCTGGCCGGCATCGGCGTCGTCATCAACAAGGGCCTGCCCGGCGTCCTGACGCTGGCAGCCTACGCGGTGGTCATGGTGCTGCCGGCGCTCATCCTCACGCTCATGCGGTTGCTGGTCCACGAGCGGATCGAGCCTGCGCTCGCCGGTTTCCGCGCCTGGGTTGAGCGCAACACCGGAACTGTCACCGCGGTGACCTTCTTTGTCATCGGCGTGCTGCTCATCTTCGACGCGGTGGTCAATCGGTTCGGGTGGATCGGGTAGCGCGGCAGATAGGCTGAAGGGACGCGCATGAACAGCGCTGACCACGGAAACGGAGGACCTATGCCCATCGACGCGCCGCTCACCTCAGCCGAGATCGACCGCCAGCTCAGCACCTTGCTGCCGCAGCTCGAAGAAGAGTACCGGGAGTTCCACGCGCATCCAGAACTGTCGATGCAGGAGGAATGGACCGCCGCCCGCATCGAGGAGCACCTGCGCGCCCTCGACCTGACACCGCAGCGCTTCGGCGGCACCGGCGTCGTCGCCGTCATCGACAACGGCACCGGACCGGTGGTCGCCTACCGGGCGGACACCGACGGTCTGCCGATCGCCGAGGACACCGGCCTCGATTACGCCTCGACTGCGCGGGGCACCCTGCCCGACGGTACCGAATCACCGGTCATGCACGGCTGCGGGCACGACACCCACATCACCGTGGCGCTCGGCATCGCCCGGCTTTTGACCGCAAACCGCGGGGCCTGGTCCGGCACCGTCGTGATGATCTTCCAGCCCGGAGAGGAGACCGCCCAGGGCGCACTCGCGATGCTCAACGACGGGCTGTGGGATCAGGTGCCCAAGCCGCAGGCCGTCTACGGCCAGCATGTGTGGCCCGGCCGGGCCGGCCACGTCAGCCTGTCGGTCGGCACTGCGATGGCGATGTCGGACTGCCTGCGCGTGACAGTGCACGGCAAGCAGGCGCACGGCTCCCAGCCCGAGGCGGCGATCGACCCGATCGTGTTGGCGGCGTTCATGATCACGCGTCTGCAGACGGTCGTGTCCCGCGAGATCTCCGCACGCGAAGCGGTGGTGGTGACGATCGCGACGGTCAAGGGCGGGCTGAAGGAGAACATCATCCCGGACTCCGCGGAGTTCACGATGAACATCCGCACCTTCAGCGAAGGGATCCGCGAAGAGGTCCTCGCCGCGATCGAACGGATCATCAAGGCCGAAGCGCAGGCCTCGGGGGCGCCGGAGCCGACGATCGAGGAGATGTACCGCTTCCCGCGCTGCTACAACAGCCCCAGCCATGCCGAGGAGCTGTTGGAGGTGTTCGCTGAGACGATCGGTGAAGAGAAGGTCGAGCAGACCGAGCCGGCTACCGGGTCCGAGGACGTCGGCTTGTTCGGCGACACCATCGACGTGCCCTACGTCTACTGGTTCTTTGGTGCCTTCTCGGAGGAGAAGATGGCCACCGAAGGCGGCCCGGCCGGCAATCACTCGCCGTTCTTCGCCCCGGATGAGCTTGGTACGACGCTGGGGACCGGTGTGCGGACCGGGATCGCTGCGATCCTGCACGAACTGCGGCGCTAGAGCGAAAGGCCTGGGCGTCTGGGCGCAGCGCCGAGCGCAGCGCGGCTGCCAGGTGCCTCATGTCAGCGTCCGGACCCGACCGGCTCTTCCTCAATCCGTGGAGCCATCCGGCAGGTGCTGATGCCCGGTGGCGATGGTCATCGGTGCGGGCACTTATGGTGGCCAATGTGGCACAGCTGTCTTGAGGCATCGAGTGTGCCATCGCATCTGGTGATACCCGGCTGGTGACAGAGATGACTGCGGCCGACTGGTGACAGGGATGACAGCGGTGTGGAATCGTGGTGGTTGCAGACATCTGCCGCGACTGCCGCGTCTGTGCGGTGTTGCGCGTGATCACTGAGCCTAGGAGGGCACCATGTACTTCATCGTCGTCAAGTTCCCCGTCAAGGATGAGAGCGTCGAACAGTGGCCGGAGATCGTCCGCGAATTCACCGAGGCGACGCGCGCAGAACCGGGCAACCTGTGGTTCGAATGGTCACGCAGCCTGGAGAACCCGAACGAGTACGTTCTCTGCGAGGCATTCACCGACGACGGCACGGAACCGCACGTCACGAGCGACCACTTCGCCAAGGGCCTCGAAGCGATGAAGCCGCACCTCACCGCGACCCCGAAGATCCTGTCGCGCCAGGTCGACGGCGACGGCTGGGACGAGATGGGCGAGCTGAAGGTGTGAGCTGACCCCGTTTGAGTAGTCCGTTCAGCAGAGGTGCTTGTTGACATACCACTGGGCTCAGGTGGGCGGACCGGGACACTGCTTTCAGGCCGATGTCGGACGATGAGGATTCAGCAGTCCCAATCGTCCGGCAGCGACTTTTGATTGCTGGAGCCGCGCTTGCAGTTGGCCGTGGAGTAGATGATCGATAACTTCGCGCGGTTAGATTATTGTGAGCTGAAGATACTATTGCAGCGGCGAATCGATTGCCTCCGAGTGCATTTCCATCTAACGCTCCGCTCATTCAGTCGCGAAGTATCATTTATCTCATTCTGGGTAAAGTCGATTTTTCGACTTATTGAAAGGGTGGGTGTAAGCGACCTCCTGGAATAGACCATTCCTTTTTCAATTCTTTTAGAAGGGCGCCGCGGAGGGTGCGCACAGGCTCACCCGAGCGCCTCACCCACCAGCGTCCCGAGGAGTCCCGGAAGTAGATTTCAGTTGCTGCGGTGGTTTTTGGGTAGGAGCTGGGGAAGTATGAATAGTGAGTGAAGCTACCGCCGGGCTTCAGATCGAGTGGCGAGATGAGAAGTTTGAAGTGTGT
Organism: Brevibacterium luteolum; assembly: GCF_025147615.1. Classification (NCBI taxonomy): domain Bacteria; kingdom Bacillati; phylum Actinomycetota; class Actinomycetes; order Micrococcales; family Brevibacteriaceae; genus Brevibacterium; species Brevibacterium luteolum. Next base: position 20,254 of record NZ_JALXPM010000050.1, read on the forward strand.
CCCGTCCTCGCGGATGATGCGCGCACCGCAAATGTGGAAAGTTTCATCACTTGTTGATACCAGTTGGATGCCAATCTGAGTTGCTTCGTGTGCTAGCTGAAACGAAACGTTTCCAGTTTGACGATTTCTGGCTCATCGTAATTGAGAGTGTAGAACCGGTCTGAAGCCGCCGGACTCGAGCAGACA
>NZ_JALXPM010000051.1:0-19988 GCF_025147615.1 Brevibacterium luteolum
CGGCTGGTGCCGCTTGTCAGGGTGTGTGGATCAGATGATGTCCTCGTGGCCCATCTCGTCCGGGTGTCCCTTGAGGTGGACGAGGGAGGCGACGAGGCCGCCCCAGACGATGAACAGCGCCAGGGCCATCATGATGAGTGCTTCCGGTGTCATCGGTTGTCTCCTTCCGTGCGGCGCTCGGCCGCCTGCGCGTCAGTGGTGCCGGCGGCGCCGGGGGTGCCGTCGTATCCGGTCATCCGCGCCGGAGTGTAGAGCTCTGGATACTTCTTGGTGTCGGCGTCATTGGCCTCGACGGCCCGTGCGCTGAAGTCCAACGAGGCCTTCGGCCACGGGATGAACGTGAACACCACGGCCGCCACTGCGAGCACCGCCAGCACTATCCAGCCGATCGCATCGGCCGAGGTTCCGGTGTAGCCCTCGGTGATGAAGGCGATGATCTGCGAGATCAGCATGAAGCCGAGCACGATCGGGGTGACGACGGCCAGGCAGACGATCCACACCGTGCCGATGCGGAACGACGAGATCGCGTTGAGGTGATCGCGCAGCAGCGGGGTGGCGCGCTTGACCCAGACGACGAGGATGATCGACAGCAGTGCGCCGCCGACGATGCCGATGTTGTTGGCGAAGGCGTCGACGACATCGAGCACGGTCAGGCCGGTGGCCGTCGGCATCGACAGCAGGGAGACGACTGCCATGCCGCCGCCGACGATGCCGAGCGAGGCGCGGTTGGAGATGTTGAACTTCTCTGCCACTGCCTGGATCGGCACCTGGATGATCGAGATGAGCGAGGACAGACCGGCGAACACCAGGCTGAGGAAGAACAGCACGCCGAACAGCGCCCCTCCCGGCATCTGCGAGATGAGCGTCGGGAAGCCGACGAATGCCAGTCCGACACCGCCGGCGGCGACGTCCTCGACGCCGGTGCCAGCAGAGTGGGCCATGAAGCCGAGGGCAGCGAAGACACCGACGCCGGCGAGGATCTCGAAGCTGGAGTTCGAGAACGCCACGACAAGGCCGGAACCGGTGAGGTTCGTCCGCCGGCGCAGATAGGCGGCATAGGTGATCATGATGCCGAAGCCGATCGACAGCGAGAAGAAGATCTGGCCATAGGCGGCGACCCACACCTGCGGATCCGCCAATGCTGCGAAGTCCGGGGTGAAGAGGGCGTTGAGGCCGTCGACGGCGCCGGGCAGGAACAGCGAGCGGATGACGAGTGCGAGGAACAGCACGACGAGAACCGGGATGAAGATCTTCGAGAACCGGGCGATGCCGCCCTGCACGCCGAGGAACAGGATGCCCAGCACCACTACCCACACGATGATGAGCGGGATGAGCACACCGGGTACGAAGCTGAAGGCATTGCCCAGCGAGAGCTCACCGGCATGCAGATAGGTGGCCTCGAAGAACGTGCCGGCGTCATCGCCCCAGGCCTCGGTCACAGAGAACATGGTGTAGCTCAGTGCCCAGCCGATGATGACGGCGTAGTAGATCGCGATGACCGTGGCGACGCCGGTCTGGAACCAGCCCAGCGGCTCGAACTTCTTCGAGATGACCCGGAACGACATCGGAGCCGAAGACCGCGAACGGTGTCCGAGCACATAGTCGAAGAACAGGATCGGGATGCCTGCTGTCAGCAGTGCGATGAGATACGGGATGAGGAAGGCGCCGCCGCCGCTTTCGAACGCGACGTATGGGAAGCGCCAGATGTTTCCCAGGCCGATGGCAGAGCCGACGGCGGCCAGGATGAAAGCCATTCGGGTCGGGAATACCTCGCGCTGTAGCGACTTATTCGACATGGTGTCCTTTCTGGTGGTGAGCGAGGACAGACACAGCGCTGTGTCCAGCAGGCTGAAGCAGACCTGGCCCTCGCAGTCCAGGATTTCGGGAGGATGTTCACGAAATTCACAGCTGAGATTGAACTCACACCAAAGTTAACGCGGCGGGCGAGGATTGTCACTTCTCAGACGGCGGGCGCTGCGAGTTGAGCTCGAAAAGTTATACGTGCCTGTCGCCGTCGCGGCGGGGTTATCCTGAGAGTGCATCGCGGCGGACCCGCGTGCCTGGCTAGACTGGGGCTGTGACCATACAGCTTTTCAACACCGCCACGCGCCGCCTCGAACCCTTCACCCCCGTCACCGACGGACATGCCGGGCTCTATGTCTGCGGGGCCACCGTGCAGGGTTCGCCCCACATCGGCCACATGCGCACCGCTGTCGTGTTCGATCAGCTGCGCCGGTGGCTGCTCTACCGCGGTTATGACGTCACCTTCGTGCGCAATGTCACCGACGTCGACGACAAGATCCTGGCGAAGTCGGTCGAGGAGTCCCGCCCGTGGTGGGCCCACGCCTACCACTACTTCCAGGAATTCACCGCCGCATACGACGCCCTCGGCGTGCTGCGCCCGACCTATGAGCCGCTGGCCACCGGGCACATGACGGAGATGATCGAGCTCATCGACCGTCTCATCGCCGCCGGACACGCCTATCAGGCCCTCGACGGCTCCGCTGATGTCTATTTCGATGCGCACTCCTGGCCGGACTACGGTTCGCTGACGAACCAGCAGCTCGACGACATGGCCGCAGCCGATGACGCCCCGCTGCGCGGCAAGAGGGACCCGCGGGACTTCGCGCTGTGGAAAGCGCACAAGGACGGCGATCCGCTCACCGCCTCGTGGCCGTCGCCGTGGGGACGCGGCCGGCCGGGCTGGCATATCGAGTGCTCGGCGATGTCGACGAAGTACCTCGGTGCGGAGTTCGACATTCACGGCGGCGGGCTCGACCTGCGTTTCCCCCACCATGAGAACGAGCGCGCGCAGTCGAATGCCGCCGGCGATCCTTTCGCCCGGATCTGGATGCACTCCGGACTGCTCAACATCGGCGGGGACAAGATGTCGAAGTCCCTGGGCAACTCCGTTTTCGCCCATGATCTCTTCGCCGCCTCCAATCCGCTGGCGGTGCGCTATGCGCTCTCGACCGCGCACTACCGTTCAGTGCTCGAGTTCTCCGAAGAACTGGTCGCCAAGCAGGAGAATGCGCTCGAGCGCTTCGAGAACTTCCTCACCCGCGCCAGAGAGATCCTCGGCGAAGACGCTCCGCCGGCTCCCGAGGTGGAGGACGGCTATCGTCGCCGGGCCTTCGATGTGCCGGCCGACTTCGCCGCCGCGATGGACCACGACCTGTCGGTGCCCAAGGCGCTTTCGGTTGCGTTCAGTGCCGTTGGTGAGGGGTACCGGCTGCTGGAGTCCGGGGACCCCGACCGAGGGGCGCTCATCCGCACGGTGGCCGAACTCGAGCTCATGCTCGATGTGCTCGGCGTCAACCCGCTGGCTGCCGACTGGACCACCGCCTCGGGCGCGGACAGTGCGGCAGAGGCCGGGCTGCGCGTGCTCGTCGACAAACTGGCCACCGAGCGGCTGGCCGCCAAGCAGGCCAAGGACTATGCGCGGGCAGATGAGATCCGCGATCTGCTCACCCGCGCCGGCGTGCAGCTGGAGGACACCCCCGGCGGCTACCGTTACAGCCTCAAGGGCTGAGGTGCCTGCCGGCCAGCGCCGAACCTGACCGCTGCTGGCCTGCTGAGACAGGCCGGCGACAGAGACAGGCCGGCCGCACGACCCCAGCCCACCGACACGAACCGAAGGAGCCGCGATGGCGACGAAGAAGGGCCCTGCCAAGGGCACCGGTGGCCATGGCCGCCGCAAGCTGGCTGGCAAGGGGCCGACGCCCAAAGCCGAGGACCGCGTCTACCACAAGGCGTACAAGGCCAAGCAGGCCAAACTCAGGCGAGAGGCCGTCCAGCCTAAGCGGCGGCGCAAGGACCCCGGTTCGGACATCATCGCCGGCCGCAACTCCGTCGTCGAGGCGCTGCGGGAGGCGGTGCCGGCGACCGCGCTGTACATCTCCCACAAGGCCGATGCTGATGACCGGGTGCGCGAGGCGATCGCCCTGGCCGCCGACCGCGGCATCCCGATGCTCGAAGCCGGAAAGATGGATCTCGACCGCCTCACCGACGGTGCCGTCCACCAGGGAATCGCCCTGCAGGTGCCGGCCTACGAGTACGACCACCCCGATGACCTCATGGAGGCCGCGGCCGAGGCAGTCGAGACGCCGCTGCTCGTGGCGCTGGACGGGATCACCGACCCGCGCAACCTCGGGGCGATCGTGCGCTCGACCGCCGCTTTCGGCGGGCACGGGGTCATCATCCCCGAGCGCCGCTCGGCCGGCATGACCGCCTCGGCGTGGAAGACCGCCGCCGGTGCCGCCGGCCGGATCAAGGTCGCCCAGGTCGTCAACCTCGCCCGCGCGCTGCAGGCGCTGAAGAAGCAGGGGGTGTTCGTGCTGGGCCTTGACATGGACGGCGACGTCGAACTGCCCGAGGTCGCGCTCGCCCGGGAGCCGGTGTGCATCGTCGTCGGTTCCGAGGGCAAGGGGCTGTCCCGGCTCATCAGCGACATCTGCGACCAGATTGTCTCGATCCCGATGGCCGGGCAGATGGAGTCGCTCAACGCCGGCGTCGCCGCAGCCGTGAGCCTCTACGAAGTCGCCCGCACCCGCCGGGCCGAAGGGCTTGCCGAGGGGTAACGCCGACGGCTTGACCTGCACGGCGACCTGAGCGTGTCGTTCGTGTGGAACCGACGCCTCTCGAGTCGACACGAAATGCACGGGTTCGGCGCTTGCAGCGTGCTTCTCGTGTGGAATCGACGGTGCTCGAGTCGGCACGAAGTGCACGCCCACGTGCTGTGCCCGCCGGGGCTTGAGTGTCCGCCATTTCAGCGGATCGCGTTGAGTGCTGAATCGACGACACTCGATATTGCACTCAACGGCTACGAATCGGCCAAAATATAGCCGTTGAGTGCAGAATCCACGAGCGAGGATTCGGCACTCAACGACTACTGGTGCGATCGCACGGCCCAGAACCATCATGGGTGGGCCGGCCAGCGCCGACCGTTACCCAGCCCCGGCGCACCGCCGACGATCCCAGCCCGCCGCTTGCTCAGCTGACGTCGACGTTGCGCGGGTCGACCGCCGGCTGCGTGCCACCAGTCTTCGTCTTCGGCAGCGCGCCGAGTGAGATCGTGATGATCGCAGCGATGACCATCGCTACGCTGATCGCCCACATGCCCGCCGACTGCGAACCGGTCGTGTCAGCGAGGAAGCCGGTGATGTACGGGGCGAAGAAACCGGACATATTGCCGATCGAGTTGACCAGGGCGACACCGGCAGCAGCTGCGGCACCGGAGAGGAACGCGGTGGGCAGCGGCCAGAACGTCGCCAGAGCGCACATGACACCGCAGGCGAAGATCGACACGCACACCATCGCCAGGAACGGCGAGTTGACGAACGAGGTCACCGGGATGACCGCGGCGGCCACGAGGGTCGGCAGGGCGACGTGCCACACGCGCTCGCCGGTCTTGTCGCCGTGGCGGGCCCAGAAGATCATCGCAACAGCGGCGAAGGCGAACGGCACGGCGGTGAGCATGCCGCGCTCCATGAGCGAGTACTCCACCCCGAAGCGCTCCTGGAAACCGCTGATGATCGTCGGCAGGAAGAAGCTGATGGCATACAGGCCGTAGACCACACCGAAGTACACGAACGCCAGCGCCCAGACCCGGCCGCTGGTGAGCGAGGTGCGCAGCGGCACATGGTAGGTCGCTGCGGTCTCCTCTTCCTCGCGGTCCATCTCGGCCTTGAGCCAGGCGCGTTCGTCATCGGCCAGCCACTTCGCATCGTGCGGGCGGTCGGTGAGGAAGAACCAGCAGATGAAGCCGAGCAGCACTGCCGGCAGGCCTTCGATGAGGAACATGAACCGCCAGCCGGTCATGCCCCACAGCAGGCCGTCGCCGTGCTCGATGAGCCAGGCCGACAGCGGCGCGCCGAGCACCGAGGAGGCGGGGATGGCGAGCATGAAGAACGAGATCGCCTTCGCCCGCTCCCGCTTGGGGAACCAGAACGTCAGGTACAGGATGATGCCGGGGAAGAACCCGGCCTCGGCGATGCCGAGCAGCACCCGCAGGATGACCAGCCACCACTCGCCGCCGATGCCCAGCCAGCTGCCGGCCGGGATGAACGCCATGAGGGCTGCGATGATGCCCCAGGTGACGAGGATGCGGGCGATCCAGCGCCGGGCCCCGAACTTGTGCAGCGCGAGGTTCGAGGGGATCTCCAGCAGCAGGTAACCGATGAAGAACACGCCGGAGGCCAGGCCGAACATCGTCTGCGTCAGGCCGAGTTCGTCGTTCATCCCGTTGGGTCCGGCGAAGCCGATGTTCGTCCGGTCGAGGTAGTTGATGAAGTACAGCAGCCCGAGGAACGGGGTGAGCCGGAGGGCGACTTTGCGCAGGGTTCGCCTGCGCAGCTCGGCGTGGGCTGCGGTCGGTGCGGGGTGGCGGGACGTCGTCATCGAGGGCGGTCCTTGTCGGCAGAAGTGCGCGGCCCGGCAGTGAGTGCAGATCGTGCCCTCGCCCGCCGTCCGCGGTGGCTTCCGTCAGGTATATCGCCGCCGGCTCACTGCCGCCGCCCGTGTCCCACTAAATGAGACGCTGGTCACAGATGTGGGTCATAATTGCCGGTCGCAGTCACCCGTCCCGAGGTGTCACACCCGTGGGGTGAAGCGTCCGTCCTGGGCCATCCAGCCCCCGTCGACGAGCAGCGAGTGCCCGGTGACGTAGCTGGAGGCATCCGATGCGAGGAACAGCACCGGTCCTGCGATCTCGTGCAGCAGACCCCAGCGGCCGAGCGCGGCCTTCTGGGCGTAGGCATCCCACCACTCCTCATCGGATTTGATCTGCTCGGTCAGCGGGGTCTCGAACGGCCCAGGCAGAATCGAGTTCACCCGCACGCCTGCCGCACCGAGTTCGCTGGCCAGCGTCTTCGTCAGCTGCACGACTCCGGCCTTGGCCGCAGCGTAGAGCCCCTGCCCGGGTTCGACGACGATCGCGCGGAACGACGCGAACGTGATGATCGAGCCGCGCTGCTTATCAGCCATCTCGCGGCCGAAACCGCGCATGAGCCGGTAGGTGCCCTTGAGGTTGATGTCGATGACCCGGTCGAACTCGTCATCGGTCGTCTCGGTCATCCGCTTGCGCACGTTCATCCCCGGGGTCATGACGAGCACCTCGGCATCGGAGAAGCGCTCAACGAGGGCGTCGACAGCTGCAGTCGAGGTGATATCGAGTTCGACGGCGGTCGCAGCACTGCCGGTGCGCTGCTCGATGATCATGGCGGTCGCCTCGGCGCCGGTGAGGTCGAGGTCGGCGCACACGACGTGGGCACCGGCGTCGGCCAGCCCAAGTGCCGAGGCCTGGCCCAGGCCCGAGGCGGCACCGACGACAACGGCGGTGCGCCCGGTCAGGTCGAACAGGTCGGGAATGCGGGGAGATGCGCTCATCGGGGTCCTTCTCTCGTCTCATCTGCGGCAGCCGGCGGTTCCGGTGTCTCCGGTTGCTTATGCCCGGACTCTGCCGGTTCAGGGTCTGTCTCCGCTGATTCTGCCGAAGCAGGCTCTGCCTGCGCTAATTCTGCCTCTGCGAGCCGCCGCAGCACCGCCGTGTCCGGATCGCGGAGCAGGTGGGCCTCGTGCGGGTAATGGGCGAGCTTCTCGTCGCGGTAGGCGGCCACCGCCTCGGGCGTGGAGACATCCCGGCCAGCGGCCTCGGACATCTCCGCACGGTGGTCGAGGAACTCGTGGAACACCTGCGGCGGCTCCAGCCGGCCGCTGTACTCATCGGTGATCGCCTCGAGCACCGGCCGGTACACATCAGCCAGCCAGCGCTCGGCGACGATTGCCTCGTCCTCATCCTCCAGCCCTTTGGCCGCCCGGTAGACATCGAGGTCGTTGAGCATCCGGCGGGCCTGCTGCTTCTCCGCCTCGATCCCGGTCAGCCGCCGGAGCCGGCGCTGGAAGTGCCCCGGTGCGACCACCTTCGGCTCGATGCGGGTGGTGACCCCGTCGAGGTCGGTCGTGACCGTCAGCTCACCGAGATCGAAGCCGAGCTCGTTGAGCCGCTCGATGCGCTGATCGATCCGCCAGCGCTCGTACATGTTGAACGCCTCAACGGTGGTGAGCTCGGCCCACAGCTCGTCATAGCGTTCGCACAGCCGGTTGCTCATCGCCATCGGATCGACATCCGGGTCGGCCAGGCCACCGGCCTGCAGGTCGAGGAACTCGCCTGCGATGTTCGTGCGCGCCAGATCGAGGTCGTGGCTGCGCTGCCCGGCTGACAGCGAGTCGTGCAGCTCCCCGGTTTCGGCATCGACGAGGTAGGCGGCCAGCGCATCGGCGTCCCGGCGGAACAGCGTGTTCGACAGTGACACATCACCCCAGAAGAACCCCACGAGGTGCAGCCTGACGATGAGCACCGCAAGGGCGTCGACGAGCAGATCGGCCATGTGCGGGGGCACCTGGGAGCCGCACAGATCGCGGAACGGCAGCGAATACGACAGATGCGGGGTCAGCAGCGCCCCAGGCAGCGGCTGGCCGTCGGCATCGGTTCGCCCGGTGACGTACCCCAGCGGCCGCACGGCAGGGGCGTCGAGATCGGCGAGTGCGGTGAGCAGTTCGTATTCGCGCACTGCGATCGCATCCTGGGTCTCCTTGACCGCTAGGATCGTGCCTTCGAACTCGACGAAGCGCACCACATGCCGGGAGATGCCGCGTGGCAGGCCGATGAGCAGCTCGGGCTTCCACCGCTGCAGCGGCACATCCCACGGCAGCGTCTCGACGAGCTCAGCGAACTGATCGGCGTGGATCTTCACGTGTCCTCCCGCAGGCCGGCTGGCCGCCAGGCGTCGGCGGCCGCAGCTGCGCTCCCATCGTAGCGAAACCGCTGGCCGGGCCACCGCTGCCGCCCGTGCGCCCGCCGTAGACTGGCGCTATGAGAGTTCGGCTGGAGGACGTCGCCGAGGCGGCAGGCGTGTCGGTCACGACGGTCTCGCGGGTGCTCGGCGGCCGCGGCACCGTCGCCGAGGCGACCCGCACCCGGGTGCTCGACGCCGTGCGCTCCCTCGGCTACGACCGCTCGACCCTGTTGCACCGGCAGGCCGCCCGGCTGGTCGCCGTGTGCGCGCCCGCCCAGCCGGAGCACTGGCAGATCGAGGTGTGCCGCTCGCTGTCGATGCAGCTCCAGGACGCCGGCATCATCGCCGCCACCCCGTTCCTCGACGAGGACATCGCCGAGGTCCGCGCCTGCATCGACGCCGGCGCCGCCCTCGTCGTCACCCCCACCTTCACCCCACTCGACGTCGACGTCCCCGTCGTCCGCTTCGCCGAGGCGACCGCCGCCTGGCCCACCGCGGCCACCGGCACCGAGGCGAGCGACACCTCGGGCACGGGGGACACCGCTCCCGAGGCGGTGGCCGGCCCAGCGATCGACGCTGAGTGGATCGCCGCCCGCGTCGACCTGTCCGGCGGGATGAGCCTGGCGTTCGAGCATCTGCACGCGCTCGGCCACCGGCGCATCGGGCTCGTGTGCAACGACTCCGGCGCGCTGGCCGAGCAGCTGAAGAACCGGTTCCGGCGTGAGCACCCGATGCGCGATGTCACCGACCGGCTCGATGAGTGGATCGCCGCCGTCCCTAAATCCCACTCCGGCGGGATCGCCGCAGCCACCCAGCTGCGCGACGCCACCTGCACCGCTGTCATCGTCCAATCCGCCCTGCAGCTGCACGGCGTCTTCGCCGCCGTGCGCCGCCGCAGGCTGGCGATCCCACGCGACCTGTCCGTGGTGGGCTTCGGTGACTTCTCGACGATGCGCTACACAGACCCGCCGGCCACCGTGCTCCGGCTGGACAACCAGGCGCTGGCCGAGGCGCTGGCCGCCGGCGTGCGCAGCGTGCTCGGCCTGCCCGGCCGGCAGCTCGCCTCGGTTCCGCCGACGCTGCGGCCGAGGCTCCTGGCCCGTCAGTCGACTGCGGCGGCGAGGACCTGATGCGCTCAGACATCTCGCTCAAGCAGATCGCGGCGGCCTCCGGGCTATCGGTCTCCACGGTCTCCCGGGTGCTGCGCGAACAGCCGGGCACCTCGGCGGCCGCCCGCCGTGCCGTCGCCGTCGCCCTCGGCACGCTCGGTGTGCGGCACGGGGATGAGGCGGCCCGGAGCGGCACCGTCATCGCGGTTGTGCACGCCGCCCCGCTCGCCGGCGACGTCGACCCCTTCGAAAGCCTGTACCTGGAGATCGTCGAGCGGATCTTCGCCCTCGGCTGGGTGGCCGTGCGCATCCAGACCGGCCCGGACCTCGCATCGGCCGCCGAGGTGCTCGAGTCCTTCGGCGTCGCCGGCGCGGTGGTGCTCGGCGGCGGTTCGGCCGGTCCCGAGGCTCAGCGGCTCGCCGCCCACGGAGTGCCGGTCATCCGCGTCTCGAACGCCCGGCACGAAGGCTTCGCCCAGCTCGTCCTCGACTCCGGTGAGGGCATCCGCACCGCAGTCCGCCACCTCATCCACCTCGGCCACCGGCGCATCGGGCTCGTCGTACCCGAGGACTCGGCTGCCTCCACCCGGGTGAGCGCGTTCCGGCGGGCAATGGCCGATGTGCTGCACATCCCCGCCACCCGCGACCAGGCCCCGGTCGTCGTGGCAGGTCCGGGGATCCTGGCCGGTTCGCAGGCAGCCGATGAGCTGCTGGAGGCGCAATGCTCGGCGGCGATCAGCTGCGCGCCGGCGATCACCTTCGGGTTCCTCGAATCGACCCGCCGGCTGCGCCTGGCAGTCCCGCAGGACTTCTCGCTGCTGACGGTCGGGGATATGCCCGACGCCGAGGTGATCCACCCGCCGATGTCGCAGGTGACCTTCGACTGGGCCGCCCTGGCGGAGGCCGCACTGCGCGAGCTCGAACGGCTCATGCGCGCCGATGGTGCAGGGGCTGCTGGATCCGGTGCCGGCGGGTCCGGTGTCGGCGCGGCGGGTGCCGGCGGTGGACGCACACCCCAGCTGCCGGACTACCGCGTCAGCCCCGAACTCGTCCTGCGGGCGTCCGAACGGGCCATCGGCCGGCGCTGAACCAGCCGGTCAGCACCAGCCGGAACCGCAGAGCCCGGTGGTCAGCGTCCGGCGCGGGCGGCGGCGAGCCGGCCGAGGAACACGGCGACGTCATCGGGGGACTGGAGGCGCACCTCGGCGGCGGTGCCAGCGGGCCCGACCTTGATCGACAGGCGCGGGAAGTCCTCCGGATAGGTGCGCAGCTTCTTGAACGCATCCTCATCTGTGCGGTCATCGCCGATGTAGAGCGCGGCAGTCGCACCGGTCTGGCGGATCATCCGCTCCAGGCCGTTGCCCTTCGTCTGGTGGCGCAGCGCGAACTCGAACATCTCATGCCCGGTGAGGAACCGCAGCTGGCCCAGCCGCTTGGCCAGCGCCTCGAGCTCGGTGGCGTAGAAGGCTGTGCGGTTCTCCGAGCAGCCGCGGGTGTGGAAGGTCCGGCCGAGCGGCTTGCGCTCGATGCGCAGCAGCCCGTGGCCCTCCTCGGGGGTGCGGGTGCGGATGTCGGTGAAGGCGGCATCAAGCTCATCGAGCAGCGCCTGCTCATCATTGCTCGGCCCGCTCGCGTAGGTGCCTGCGGCCGGATTGCCGCCCGAGCGGCGACCGTCGGCAGCGCCGATGTCCTCCCCGCCGATTGCACCGAAATCGCTCTCCACCCCGTGCGAGCCGATGAAGATCGCACCCTCGGGTGCGTTCGACAGCTGCTTGAGCACCGAGAGGTTGCGCCCGGAGATGTAGCCGACGACCGTGTTCGGTTCAGCAGCCAGCGCCTCGGCCGCGGCAGCCGAGGCCGGCAGCGGCGCGGCGTCCATCGGATTGTCGACCAGCGGGGCGATGACCCCGTCGAAGTCGAGGCCGACGAGCAGCCGGTCGGCCGCTGCCAGCGCGGTGATGTCGATGTCGTCGGGATCCGAGTAGCCGGGGGCGGAATCTGGCTGGGCATCAGCGTCGGTCGGGTGCTGGTCGGTGCGCATGTGGGCTGCGGCCTCGGCCAGGCCGGCCCGGTCGGTCTGCTGGAGGCGGGCGAGGAAGGCATCGGACCAGGCGCGCACGTCCTCCTCAGCGAGGCCCTCGCGCATGGCGCGCATGCGGGCGCGCTTCTCACCGGGATCCATCGTCACCGCTGCGGCGATGCGGGATTTGAGCCCGGAGATGTCATGCGGATTCACCATCACCGCCTGGGTCAGCTGCTCGGCGGCACCGGCGAACTCGGAGAGCACGAGCACTCCGTCGTCATCAGTCTGGCAGGCGACGTATTCCTTGGCCACCAGATTCATGCCATCGCGCAGGGCGGTCACGAGCATGACGTCGGCGGCGATGTAGAGCGCGGTCATCTCATCGCGCGGGTAGGAGTGGTGGAAGTAGTGGATGACCGGATGTCCCATCCCGGAGTACTCGCCGTTGATCCGGCCGACCGCCAGCTCCACATCGGTGCGGATCTGCTGATACTGGTCGATGCGCTCACGGCTCGGGGTCGCGATCTGCACAAGAGTCACCGTGCCCGGATCGAGCACACCGTCGTTGAACAGCTCGCCGTAGGCCTTGAGCCGGTGGCGGATGCCCTTGGTGTAGTCCATCCGATCGACACCGAGCAGGATCGTCTCCGGGTTGCCGAGCTCGGCGCGGATCTCCTTGGCCCGCGCACAGATCCTCGGGTCGCGGGCGAGCTGGGCCAGATGTTCGGTGTCGATCGAGATCGGAAACGCGCTCGCCTCGGCGGTGCGGGTGATCGTCGTCGTATCACCGAGTTCGCTGGCCGGGTCTTCTGCCGCCGGGATCTTCACGAGGTTGCCCGAGCTCGGCAGGCCCAGGCAGATGCGCACGGCACGGCGGAAGTTCTGGGCATCGGCCGGGCGCTGAAAGCCGATGAGGTCGGCGCCGAGCAGGCCGCGCAGGATCTGGGCGCGCCACGGCAGCTGCGCGAAGATCTCCCACGGCGGGAACGGGATGTGGTTGAAGAAGCCGATGCGCACGTCCGGGCGCATGCCGCGCAGCAGATAGGGGACCAGCTGCAGCTGATAGTCGTGCACCCACACCGTCGCCCCTTCCGAGGCGGTGCGAGCGACCGCCTCGGCGAAGCGCCGGTTGACCGTCCGGTAGCTGTTCCACCAGGTGCGGTGGAACTCCGGGGGCACGATGACGTCGTGGTAGAGCGGCCACAGCGTGGCATTGGAGAAGCCTTCGTAGTAGCGGCGGACTTCCTCCGAGCTCAGCGGCACCGGCACGAGGTGGATGCCGTCGATGTCGAACGGATCGAATTCCTCATCGGCGACTCCGGCCCAGCCGACCCAAGCGCCCTTGTGGGTCTGCATGACCGGGGCGACGCCGGTGACCAAACCTCCAGGTGAGGTGCGCCAGGACGGCGTCTCACCTGAGGTATCGCGGTCCACTGGGAGCCGGTTGGCCACGACGATGAAGTCGGCCCCATCCTCCGGCGGGGCCACCAGGGTTGAACGAGCTTCCAACGGGGCGGAGGTGTGAATCACGTTACTCCTATCAGCACTCGATCCTCATGAGAAACTCTACCGCCTCAGCTAATCTGGGTTGAGTGGCAGTACAGGAACTCGGCGGTTATCGGCTGCTGAATGAACTCGGTTCCGGCGGCATGGGCGTCGTCCACCTCGGGGTGGATGCTGAGAACAACCCGGTCGCCGTCAAAGTGTTGCACGCGCACATCGCCAACGACGAGACTGCCCGCAAGCGGCTCGCCCGTGAGGTGCGGACGCTGAGGCGGATTAAGCATCCGCGGATCGCAGCGGTCCTCGACGCCGAACTTGAGACCGCCCAGCCGTTCATCATCACCGAGTTCGTCGACGGGCAGACGCTGTCTGACGATGTGCGCGACAACGGCCCGTTCGCCGAGGATGAGCTCGTCCACTTCGGCCATGCGCTGCTCGATGCGCTCAACGCCGTGCACGAAGCCGGCGTTATCCACCGCGACCTCAAACCGGCCAACGTCATGATCATGGACGGTGAGCCGATGGTCATCGACTTCGGTATCGCCCAGGCCGCCGACGAGGTCAAGGTCACCGCCACCGGCCTCGTCATGGGCACCCCGGGCTATCTCAGCCCCGAGATCGCCGACGGCCGCGAAGCCAGCGAGAAGACCGACTGGTGGGGCTGGGCGGCGACGATGGCGTTTGCGGCCACCGGCCGCAACCCGTACGGCTCCGGCCCGCTCGAAGCAGTGCTCGGACGCGTGGCCACCGGGCGGCACAGCCTCGAAGGGGCACCGGAGCTGTTCGTGCCGCTGCTGCAGGCCTGCCTCGACCCCAAACCTGAACGGCGGCCATCGGGGGCTATGATCCTCGACGCCCTCGTCGACATCGAATCTGGGCAGTTGCCTGCACTCGGCAGCCCCCGCCACGCAGCCGGACCCGGCCGCGGCGATATTGGCGGCACCCGGGTCGACCTGCCTGCCGTCGGTGCGGCAGGCGCTGCCGGTGCTGCAGCCGGGGTAGCCTATGATCCACTGGCCCCGCCGACCGGCCCGATGGGCCGCACCGGACCCGGTGGCGCCTACCAGCTCGGCGGCGAACCCGGCGCGATGGAGGGCTTTCAGGCCGGCGGCTTCGCCGGCCACCGCCCCGACCAGCACGGGGTTCCCCGCCACGGCAACGCTCCCGGCGGTCGCCCGCAGCCTGTCCAGCCCTCGTCTGGCACACCCGGCGGCAGCATCTACGGGGGAGCAGCCCCCTACGGCAGCCAGCAAGGCCGCATGCAGGGCAGCCAGCCAGCTGGTTCAGGTTCAGCACATGCCTCGGGCCCGCCGGCGCACGCCTCGGGCCCGGCGCATGCTGCCGTCGGCTCACCGCCGGCCTACGGCCCGCTCGGCATCGACCCGCGGCCCCAGCCGCACCAGCAGGTCGAGCCTTATCAGCATGCCGGCGCCCCGGTGCCGGCCGAGCAGCCCTGGCAACCCCAGCAGCTGCAGCCGCCCGGCCCGCCGCGTCCGCCGCGCCTCGGCGGAGCATGGCCGCTGCTCATGCTCAACCTGCTGGCCGTCACGCTCGTAGCGCTCGGGCCGGTCATCATGCTCATTGCCTCCTACCTGTGGCAGGTCGCCGCCCGCACGACCGGGTCGATGGCCCAGGTGCGCAACTGGCGGCAGTTCAACGACGGACCCTCCGGTGTATCGGTGTGGTCCTCGATCGCCAGCCTGCCCGGTGCGCTGTTCCGGTCGGTGTTCACCTCGCTGTTCTCGATGATCCTGCCGGCCATCGCCTTCGTCGCAGTCGCCGTGCTCATGCGCCTCGACATCGCCGGCATCGTGCCCTCTGGCCGGTCCTTCGAATGGACCCTGTGGGCAGCCGGGCTGTCCTATGCGCTCGTGCTGTGGTTCGGGCCGGGATCGGCGAACCTGCGCGTCGGCTCACGGGCCGCGCTCACCTCGATCGCCCGCAACCGCACCGGCGAATGGATCATGTTCGGGGTGCTCGCGCTGCTGTTCGTCATGGCCGTCAGCGTCATCCTCTCCACCGCCGGCGTCACCTGGTGGCCGCTGACCTTCAACCCACTCGAGCTCATCCCACGCGCCTCCGAACTGTAGGACCCAGCCACCGCCTCGGGAGCGGATCTCCCTGAAGAACTGCTGAACCGCGTAGGATGGCCGAGGATCTAAGATAGCTGTCGAACCAGTAAGCGCCTGCGCCGAAGCCCGCGCAGCGACCGACATCACGTGAGGAAACATGGCGAAGAACTCACCGGCCGCCGATCGCCGACAGGCAGCGCGCGAGAAGGCGCGGCAGATCGCAGAGAACGACGCGCGGCGGGAGAAGAAGGCCAAGACGATCCTCTTCACCTCGGTGGGTGTCGTCGTCGTCGCCTTCCTCACCGTCGTCGGCTTCCTCATCTTCCAGAGCATGCAGCCGGTGGCCGGCCCCCGCAACTACGCCGAGGGCACGATGACCGTGGCCAAGGACGGCGATGAGCTCAAGGCCTACACCGCGCCCGGCATCGAGGAGCCCGGCGAGAACCCGCCGCCGCCGATCGCCGAATCGCCGCTCGGCTCCGACGCTGCTGTCGTGACGGTGTACTTCGACTTCCAGTGCCCGGCCTGCAAGGCCTTCGAGGACACCCACGGCAAGACGCTGAATAAGCTCGTCGAGGAGGGCAAGATCGCCCTGCAGTACGCGCCGGTCGCGTTCCTCGACAACGCCTCGGGCGGCAACAAGTACTCCACTCGTGCGGCCAACGCTGCTGCCTGTGTCGCCGACTCTGGCCAGGTGCAGAGATACTCGGACTTCGTCATGGCGATGTTCGCTCAGCAGCCGCAGGAAGGTGCTGAGGGCATGGAGGATGACCAGATCATCAAGATCGCCGAAGACGCCGGCGTCGATGTCAGCGCGAAGGTCGAGCCCGAGGATTCGGATGCCTCGGATGTGCGCAGCTGCATCACCGAGCAGGCTTTCGCGAAGTCGGTGGAGAAGGAGACGAAGGCCGCGTTCGACGAGCGCGGACTCTCCGGCACCCCGCGTGTGCTCATCAACGGCAAGGAGACCGAGTCCTTCCGCGAGCAGGATCCGCAGAAGTTCCCGCTTGAGGTGCTGCGCGCCGCCGGCGGCAACTGATCGCCTGAGCGCTTGAGCTGGCAGACGCCCGTGGGTCACGGAATTCGTGACCGGCGGGCGTCAGTCGTTGGCGGGTGCGGTTTTGGGGCTTGTGCCGAGAAGAGCGGGGCGCAGTCGTGGGGGCGTGCGTGGCGGACGGCAGGCCGATGTTCTACACTGTCTTAGGCTCACTGCGGTGAGCGCGCCTCCTTAGCTCAGTTGGTAGAGCACCGCTCTTGTAAAGCGAAGGTCGTCAGTTCGAGTCTGACAGGGGGCTCTTCTCATGCCCTGACACCTGCCTGCGGTCCGATATCCTGATGTCGGTTCTGGTCGGCACCGAAGGGCCCAGTCATGACCCCTGCACAAGAAGCTCTCGTCGAACGCCTGCGGATCCTGTTCGCGAACGAACCGGTGCTGCGTGAGGTGTCGATGTTCGGCGGCCGGTCGTTCATGGTCAATGAGAAGCTGGCTGTCAGCGCGCTGAAGTCCGGCGGTCTGCTCGTGCGGGTGGGCGCCGAACAGCATGACGACCTGCTGACCCGGCCCGGCGCGCAGCAGGCGACGATGGGCGCCGACCGTGAGATGGGTCCTGGCTGGATTGAAGTCGACGCCGCTGCGATCGACAGTGACGAGGGTCTGGCCGCATGGCTGGACGTCGCGATGGAGCACAACCGCCAGGTGAGTTGATCGTGCTAGTACGTTGGCACACCGGACTGCACCTGCCGCAGGTGATGCGGGCCGATCGGGACGAGCAGGCGGTAGATGGTGCCGAAGATGAACCTGGCGTCCGGATTCGAGCCGTGCTTAATGCAGAACCTGCCGACACCCTTGTTGATGAAGGCGTCGAAGACCGGCGGACTTCGTACTATGGGGTGACGACAGGGACGTGACCGGCGTCTTCCAAGACGGCCGCGAGATGAGGAGTGAACGATGATGCACGTGGTGACCAGCGAGGACATCGCCGAACTCATCTCCGAAGCAGCCGACCAGGTCGAAGAGCTGGTGCGCGCCAACCCCGAGGCGGTCATCGGCATCGCCACCGGCTCAACCCCCGAACCGCTCTACGCCGAACTCACCAGCCGCGCCGGTGAGGGTCTCGACCTCTCCGGTCTGCGTATCACCTGCCTGGACGAGTACATCGGCCTGCCGGCCGAGCATCCGCAGAGCTACCGGCACTACATCGCCGAGCAGATCCTCGAACCCTGGGGCATCGACCCTGCCCACACGGTGCTGCCCGAAGGTGACGCCGCCGACCCGGACGCCGCTGCCGCTGCCTTCGAAGATGGCATCACAGGCCTCGGCGGAGTCGACCTGCAGATCCTGGGGATCGGGCCCAACGGTCACATCGCCTTCAACGAACCCGGCTCACCGGCCGACTCCCGCACCCGGGTCGTCGACCTCACCGCTGAGACCCGCGAGGCCAACTCCCGGTTCTTCGACTCGATCGACGAGGTGCCCACCCAGGCGCTGACCCAGGGGATCGGCACGATCCTCGAATCGCGCAAGGCGATCATGCTCGCCTTCGGCCCAGGCAAAGCCGAGGCGGTCGCCGCGATGATCGACGGGCCGGTCGATGAGGCCGTGCCCGCCAGCGCCCTGCAGGACCACCCCGCGCTCGAGGTGTTCCTCGATGCGGCAGCCGCCTCCCGCCTCGTCAGCGGAGACCCCCGAAGCACCGACGCCGGCTGAGACCAGCAGGCTGAAGAGGAGACCGACCGCATGCGACTGACCTGCCGGGCCATCCTGTTCGACATCGACGGCACACTCGTCGACTCCACCGCCTCCGTCGAACGCACCTGGCGGACCTGGGCAGGCGAACAGGGCATCGACGCCGACGCGATCCTGCGCACCAGCCACGGCCGGCGCAGCCAGGACGTGCTCATAGAGCACATCGACGCAGACCAGGTTGAGGCGGCCATGCGCCGGCTCAACGAACTCGAAGTCAGCGACACCGACGGCGTCATCGCCCTGCCCGGCACCCGCGACATCCTCACCTCGCTTCCGGCCGGCAGCTGGGCTGCCGTGACCTCAGGCGAACGGCACGTTATGGTGCCCCGGCTCAAGATCACCGGGCTGCCGGTGCCCGAGGTGCTCGTGACGTCTGAGGACGTCGAGAACGGCAAACCCGATCCCGAGGGGTATCTCGCCGCTGCCCGTCAGCTCGGTGTCGACCCGGCCCAGTGCCTCGTCATCGAAGACGCCCCGGCCGGCATCCGTGCCGGGCTCGCAGCCGGTGCCCATGTGCTCGGAGTGGCGACCTCGCATGCGATCGATGAGCTCACCGATGCACATGCCCGCGTACTCGACCTGACCGCCTGCCGGTTCACTCCGGCAGACGAGGGGATCGTCGTCGAGATCACCGGCTGATTCGAGGCCGGCTGGCTGAGCAGAGCAGCCGACAGGTCGCTCAGCTGCGTGGCCGCAGCCGGGCATTCGGCAGCCGCGGGGCCGGCAGCGGATCCGGCGTGCCGGCCGTGAACGGACCGAAGTCCATGCCTGCTGCCGCAGCCGGAAGCTCAGTGTCTCGTGCCTCGGTGCCGGCCGCCTCGGCGTCGGGGTGACCGATCTCAGCCTGCCAGGCCCGCCGGAAGGCGATGACCTCGTCATGGCTGCGGGCGACGAAGTTCCACCACATGACGATCTGCTCACCCAAAGGCCGGCCGCCGATGAGCACCGCGCGCACCGCCTCGTCACCGGCGGCGACCGTCAGCTGGTCTGAGCCCGGCGGCACATAGGCAAGCTCGCGCGACGTCACCGCGGTGGCGTCCCCGCCGGCAGACGCCACGCCGCCGCTGGCCCTCAGCTGTGCGGCACCCTGGTCGACGAGCAGCCCGAGCTCATATTCCGGGTCGACGTCGAAGCGTACCTGCTCGCCGGGTTCGACGTGGATCTGTGCGGCCAGCGCTTCGACCCGTGTCTCAACGGGGGAGCGCAGGCCGGCGCACTCACCCAGATACGTCCACACCTGCCCGCCGGGCAGTTCGACCGCCTCGGCGACATGATGCTGGGAGCCCGGCTGGCCGAAGCGCTCGGATTCCGGCAGCGCGTACCACAGCTGCACGCCGTGCAGGATCCGGGTGGCGGGGTTGGAGAACTCCGAGTGCGAGATCCCGGAGCCGGCGATCATGAGGTTGACCTCGGCGGGTCTGACGGTGTTGACGAAGCCGGTCGAATCGGTGTGCTCGACCTCGCCGGCGAACAGCAGCGTGACCGTCGCCAGGCCGGTGTGCGGGTGCCGGGGGACGTTCATCCCGCCGGTGGCGGCGACGTCATCGGGGCCGAAATGGTCGACGAAGCACCACGGGCCGATGAGCGACCGGGCCCGCTGCGGCAGCGTGCGGTGAACCGTCATTGCCCGCGGCCCGCCCAGCGGCACCTCCCGGGGTGTGAGGATCTCGGTGCCGGCCGCCTCGGTCCCGGCGCACACCCGCTCAGGCGGATCAGGTTCGGTGTTGCTCATCGCAGTCC
>NZ_JALXPM010000052.1:0-19728 GCF_025147615.1 Brevibacterium luteolum
TCTCGCGATGTAGTGCGTGAGGTTGCGGAATCCCAGTGCTGAGCCCCGTAGGTGTTCGAGCCTGCCGTTGATCGCTTCAGTTGGCCCGTTCGACGTTCCCGGTCGGGTGAAGAACGCCAGGACATCAGCAGCTCGACGCTTCAGAGTCCGTCCTAACCGCTTGAGCTCGACCAGTCCTGTCGGCAGATTCGTCGTCAGATCGTCGATGACTGATTGTAAGAGCTTCTTGCCCTCGTTGCCGTCGTTGGTTCGGTAGGCGCTCACAATGTCTTGATAGACGGCCCAGGTGACTTCGACGGCGGTGAAGTTGGCGTCGGCGAAGAGGCTTACGATCCTCTCCTGCTGTTTGGCCGTGAGCAGATCAGCACCGGTGTGCAGAGTCCTGCGCGCTCGATACAACGGGTCTGTTGCTCGTCCGCGATGCCCGGTGGTCTCCTGCTGAATGCGGCGGCGTACCTCGTCGAGGGCATCACCGGCGAGTTTGACGACGTGGAACGGGTCCATGACTTCGACAGCCTCGGGCAGTTCCTCAACGGAGGCTGTTTTGAAGCCGGAGAATCCGTCCATCGCGACGACGTCGATGCCATCACGCCAGTCTTTCGGCCGGGCTTTCAACCATTGCTTGAACACCTGTTTCGACCGTCCGGGCACCATGTCGAGCAGGCGTGCCGGGCCTGCTTCCTGGCTGATGGGAGTGAGGTCGATGATGACGGTGACGTACTTGTCACCGCGCCTGGTGTGCCGCCAGACGTGTTCGTCGACACCAATGACGCTGACCCCGTCGAACCGGGCCGGGTCGTCGATCAGCAGTCGATGTCCCTGCGCGAGGATCGCGGAGTTCGCGGTGTGCCAGGACACGGCGAGTTTGCGTGCGATCACGGACACAGTGTCGTGGTCGATGACGAGGGCACGCAGCGCCCAGTCGAGGCCGGTTCGCGAGATCTTCGCTCGTGGTGGCGCCGCAGCAGTGGTGTTCTGACGCCATACGCGGCCGCATTCGACGCATGTGTACCGGCGGAGGCGAATGTGAAGCGTGGTGGGCCGGTGGCCGAAGGGTTCGTGGGCGAGGCGGCGGACGACGGTGTCGCGGACGATCCCGTGTCCGCCACACCGTCGGCACCAGTCATCGGCAGTGTTGGGCTGGCATTCCAGAATGGCTTTGTGCCCGGTGATGTGCTGGCCAATGCAAGTGAGGTCAAGAGAGTCGAGCCGGCAGAATGTCGTGAGATCAGGAGATGAGAAAGTAAGCTTGGACACGTCGAGGTCTTTCGGATGGACTGTGTAAGAACTTCCATCATCGGAAGACCTCGACGTCTATCCGGACAGCGCCACACCGTGTCCTGAAATCACTGATCCACACCCTCAATTACGAAGAGCCACATTGTGAGCGCCTACCGAACCAACGACGGCAACGAGGGCAAGAAGCTCTTAGAATCGGTCATCGACGATCTGACGAGGAATCTGCCGACAGGACTGGTCGAGCTCAAGCGGTTAGGACGGACTCTGAAGCGTCGAGCTGCTGATGTCCTGGCGTTCTTCACCCGACCGGGAACGTCGAACGGGCCTACCGAAGCGATCAATGGCAGGCTCGAACACCTACGGGGCTCAGCACTGGTATTCCGCAACCTCACGCACTACATCGCGAGATGTCTGCTCGACTCCGGCGGCTTCAGACCGGTTCTACCTCTCAATTACGATGAGCCCTTAAACAATCGGTGGGCCGGACTGGGGTGTGTTGGGATAACGCGATGTCGGAATCATTCTGGTCGCCGTTGAAAACGGAGTTCTTCGAGCGGCGAGTGTGGCAGACCCGGGCTGAAGCAATGCGGGCAGTCGCTGGCTGGATCGAAGTGGTCTATAACCGACGGCGGTTGCACTCGGCGTTGGGAATGGTCCCGCCGGCGGAGTTCGAAGAGAAGTTCTTGGCCGAGCAGAGTGCCGGCCAGGTCAGAGAAAAAGCGTCTACGCAGGCTGCGTGACGTGGTTCACGTGTCCACAACTTGCGGGGAACCCCAGCCTCTCCTCTGGGATGCGTTCGAGATGGAGTTTTCTGATCCACCATTTTCCGATGGGGATTACCCTAATGTCATCGAGCCATTGCATCAGCGGTAACCTATTTTGACGCTATCGGCTTCAACGTCAAGGGTTCGACGAGACTCGTAGAAAGTCCCCGCGTTGCAAGGGGTCGTGCCTCACAGAAAAATCCCCGCGAAACACTTCCACCGGGCAACAGGGCACGCCGACGATGGGGTCATGGTCGATAAGGACGTTTCGATGACCACGAGAATCGAGATCACGAAGAAGTACGCCACCGCCTACACACAGGCCTCGAAGAAACGCAAAGCCGCGATCCTCGACACCGTCACCGACCTCACCGGTTGGAATCGTGACCACGCCCGCCAACAATTGACCCGCCGCACTCGGCAACCCAAAGGACGAGCGAAAGCGACAGTCGCGGTCATCGACCGCAGGAAGACGAAGGCCCGCAAATACACCTACGACGCAATCAAAGTCCTGCAATACGTGTGGTCGATCGCCGGTGGCATCTGCGGCAAGTACCTCGCCGCGGCAATGCACGGTCTCCTCGACTCCCTCGAAGCCCACGGGCACCTGACCCCGGGACAGGGCCGCTACAGCCACAACGTGCGGGAAGAACTGTTGACGATGAGTCCGGCCACTATCGACCGGTACCTGGGACCCGTCCGCGATAAGGACCCCCTACGCGGGAAGTCAGCAACGAAGCCCGGCCCCTTGCTGCGGAACTCGATCACCGTGCGCAAGGCCGGTGACGAAGTCGAAGACGAACCCGGTTTCTTCGAGGTCGACACCGTCGCCCACTGCGGTCCGACTCTCAAGGGTGAGTTCGCCCGCTCTGTGAACTGCACCGACATGCACACCGGATGGGTCTACACCCACGCGATCAGAAACAACGCCGCGACCCACGTCGTCGATGCCTGCACCCAGTTCGTGAACTCTGTGCCCTACCTGGTGACCGGACTCGACTTCGACAACGGATCCGAGTTCATCAACCACGACCTGATCGACTGGGCCGCCGAACGCAAGATCTTCTTCACCCGGGGACGGCCGTATACGAAGAACGACCAGGCCACGATCGAGTCGAAGAACAACCATCTCGTGCGTCGGTACGGGTTCTACTACCGCTACGACACCCCGGCTGAACTCGAGTTGCTGCAACGCCTGTGGCCGCTGGTCAATGATCGGTTGAACTACTTCACTCCGACGAAGAAACCGACCGGGTACTCCACCGACCGTGCGGGAAGGCGCAAACGCGTCTATGACGCCCCGAAGACCCCGTACCAGCGACTGCTCGATTCCGGCATTCTCAGCGTCGAGCAGAAGGCCGAGCTTCAGCAGTATCGGGCACGCCTGGACTTGGTCGGCCTCGCCGAGAAAATCGACCAGATCCAGCAACGGCTGGTCAAGCTCGCCGCGAGCAAGACCGCGAAGCTGGAGCGCGAGATCGAGAGAGCACAGGCCCTGCCGGATCCGGCGGGCATCAAGGTCCACCACACCCGGGCCGGCTGAGACCCGGTTAGCGAGGAAAATGTGTGTGAGGCACGGCCTGCAATTCCCGGGGATCTTGACATGAGGCACTCCGTGGTTCAAGAGGCTTCCCCCTGGATCAAAGTCGCATCAATACTCCATTCGTCATACCGGCGAAGAACGTACGTCAGTCGTAAGGGGTAGAATCTGTACCGCGGTCACCGTCCAGCAGTGTTGCGCGCCCCTACGTATCCGGAAGGACGTAGACGCAGGCACCGCTCGCCACTCTGCGTCGAACCAGGCGATCGGAACCTGACGGGAACTGCGGCGCCATGTTTCTCCGCCGCGTGCGGGACCAGCCTCATGCCCACTTTGCCGTCACACACTCACCGGCCGGCTGGCGGCACCCGCGCCGGCCTCACCACCAGCCCCGTCAGCTGACCTCACAGATTGCGGCCGCCGGAGATCTCCAGCACGGTGCCGGTCATGTAGCTCGACATGTCCGAGGCGAGGAACAGCGCGACCTGCGCGACCTCGGCCGGTTCGCCGAAGCGGCCGAGCGGGATCTCAGTCAGGCGCTGGGCAAGCACATCGTCCTTCATCGCCTCGATCATCGGGGTGCGGATGAGGCCGGGCTGGATCGCGTTGACGCGCACGCCGGCGAAGCCGACCTCCTTGCACGCCGCCTTCGTCATGCCGACGATCCCGGCCTTGGCTGCCGAGTAGTTCGTCTGCCCCGGATTGCCGACCTTGCCGGAGATCGAGGAGACGTTGACGATCGAGCCGCCTGACTCCTGCCCGCGCATTAGACCTGCGGCGGTTCTGAGCCCGTTCCACGTCCCGCGCAGGTGCACGGAGATGACCTGGTCGAACTGCTCCTCAGTCATCTTGCGCATCGTCGCATCGCGGGTGATGCCGGCATTGTTGACCATGACGTCGAGCGCACCGAAGGCATCGACGGCCTTCTGACACAGGGCTTCGACATCGGCCAGGGCGACGACATCGCAGCCGACCCCGATGGCACGCTCACCGAGGTCCAGACGCTCCGCCGCCTCGGCGACGGCCGAGCCGTTGAGGTCTCCCAGCACGAGGTTCGCCCCCGCGGCGGCATACGCCTCGGCGATGGCGAACCCGAGGCCCTGGGCGGCACCGGTGATGACGGCGGTGCGCCCAGCGAGCAGCCCGGAGCTCACTGTTCGACCATGAGCGAGACGCTCTCGGCAATGCAGGCCGGGCGCTGCTCGCCGTCGATCTCGATGACGTGGGTCATGATGACCATGACGCCGGCGTCCTTGCGCTCGACGCTGTCGAGGGTGATGGTGTCGCGCACGCGGGCGCCGGAGGGCACCGGCTGCGGGAAGCGGACCTTGTTGAGCCCGTAGTTGATCTTCATCTTCATGCCGGTGACGTCGACAGTGCGCTGCGAGAGCATTGGCAGCAGCGACAGGGTGAGGAAGCCGTGGGCAATCGTGCCGCCGAACGGGCCGGCCTTGGCCTTCTCCTCATCGAGGTGGATCCACTGATGATCGTCGGTCGCATCGGCGAAGAGCTGAATCCGATCCTGGTCGATCGTCACCCAGTCGCTTGAGCCGACTTCCTGTCCCACGAGCTTCTCCAGCTCGGCGATCCCGTTGATCTCACGCACCATTGCTACTCCTTCATCGCCGCAGGCGGCACTTGCCAGGCCCGCCCGATTCGCACCGTGGCAGGCCGCAGTCGTCTTGCATCAGGCCGCGGCCGGCACCTGTGGCCCGCCGCGTCCCAGGTCAGTCTAATGGGTTAGGGTGACAGACGACACACCTGGTGACAGCTGACTGGAGGCATGATGGTCCGCAATCTCGGCCCGGAGGGAACCGACCGCTCCGACGTCGTCGACATCACCGAATCAACCGTCATGCCCGCCGACCCGCACGCCGTGCCCGTCCGCCCGGCCGTCAGCGTGCTGCTCATCCGCGACGGCGATGACGGCCTGGAGGTCTTCGTCCAGCACCGGGTGGCGACGATGGACTTCGCCGCAGGCGTCGTCGTCTACCCCGGTGGCCGGGTCGATCCGGTCGATGAGACGACCGGGGCGAGCCTGGCGACCGCACCCGAGGTGGTGGACGCCCATGAGCAGGCGTGGCACTTGAGTGCGTGTGCCGAACTGCCCGGAGGCGCCCGGACGCTCATGGCGTGTGCGATGCGCGAGGTCGCCGAGGAGGCCGGCGTTGTGCTGGCGGCTGAAGGTCTCAAGCCGTGGGCGAACTGGGTGACCCCGCCGGGGCGGTCCCGCCGCTTCGACACCTACTTCTTCGTGACGGCCCCGGAAGATGCCGATGCTGCGGTGCATCAGACGACCGAGGCCGAGAACTCCGAGTGGATGAATGTTCGGCACATCATCGCCGAGGAGGAGGCCCACCGGCTCAAGCTCATGCGCCCGACCCTTGCGCTGCTCGGGGAGATCGACGCGCTCGGTTCGGTCAAGGCGGTCATGGGCAGTGATCACGAGATCGTTCCGGTCAAGCCGCGCGAGCCCGGCAAGCACAGCTGAGGGCTGGCGATCGGCCGGCTGCCGGGAGGCGGCCAGCCAGCGACGGTCAGCGTGATTCGAGGACGAGGATCGCCAGCTGCACCCGGCTGGTGACGCCGAGCTTGTCGAAGATCCGGCTGAGATAGGTCTTGACCGTCGACAGCGACAGAAACAGCCGCTGGCAGATCTCGGCGTTCGACAGCCCGTCGGCGACGGCCTCGGCGATCTCGCGTTCGCGCTCACTCAGATCCGCCAGCGGATCCGTGCGCGCACGGCTGCGCCCGGCCAGTTCGACCAGACTGGTCAGCACCGCTGGGCTGACCGCCCGGGTGCCCGCCGCAGCCGAGCGCACCGCTGCCGTCAGCTCGGCTGGCGGGGTGTCCTTGAGCAGGAAGCCGGTCGCCCCGGCGGCGAGCGCATCGAGGATGTAGTCATCGGTGTCGAAGGCGGTGAGTACGAGGATCTGCGGAGCATCAGGGTCGGCTGCGATCTGCCTGGTGGCGGAGATCCCGTCGAGGCCGGGCGTCCGGATGTCCATGAGCACGACGTCAGCCTGCCAGTCTGCCCAGCCGGCCACCGCCTCGGCGCCGGTGGCCGCTTCGGCAACAACGTCGATGTCATCTGCGGAGCTGAGGATGAGCTGCAGCCCGGAGCGGACGAGCGGTTCGTCATCGACGACGGCGACGCGGATCATGTCCATGGCACCTCTGCGCGCAGGAGGAAGGTATCCGCTGTCCGGCCAGCCTCCAGGGTGCCGCCGATGAGGCGCAGCCGCTCGTCGAGCCCGATGATGCCGTAACCGGGATCCGCCGGTTCCGAACCGGGTCCGAGGCGGTTCTCCACCGTGACGACCAGGCGGTCACCGTCCTGCTGCACGCTGGCAGCCGGTACGTGTCCGGGGGCGTGCTTGCGCGCATTCGTCAGCGCTTCCTGCAGCACCCGGTACACCGTGTGGGCTGCCATCGCCGGGCCGGCCTGCACCTGGTCGGCCGTCAGCGGGGCCTGCCAGCCGATCGGCCCGAGGCGGTCGAAGTCGAGCTGCGGTTCGGTGCTCTCCGGCTCCTCGCGCAGGGTGGTGAGCACCGCCCGCAGGTCAGCCCCCGCCTCGCGCGCGGCCTCCCGCACGGTGCCGGCGACCGCGGCCGCCTCGGCGGGGTTCTTCGCCGCCTGGCATTCGAGGGCACCGGCGTGCATGGCGATGATGCTGAGCCGATGGGAGAGAGTGTCGTGGACGTCGCGGGCGATGCGCAGGCGCTCGGCGCTGCGGGCCCGGCTGCGCGCCTCCTCGACCTGACGAGCACGGGATTCGCGCTTGAGCCTGCGCACCACACCGGTGAACACGGCGGTGACGGTGATGAGCGTGAATCCGGCCAGCGTGAAGATGACATCTGCCTTGTCCGAACCAGTGGGCAGGAGCAGCACCGTGGCGACGGCGGCTGCGGCCATGCTCGCTGCCGCTGTGGCCGGCCAGCGCCACGGGGAGCGGGCGCACATGGAGAACAGCACCCACAGCGCCAGCGGCGCACCCAGCGGGGAGAATCCGCCGAGGACGATGACGCCGGCACCGCAGACGAGCGCGACCAAACCGCGGTGCAGCGCACCGATGGCCAGGATGATCGCCGCGACTCCGCACAGCACTTAGATGGCGGCCGTGCGCACAAGCTCCGCGTCGCTGGGCACCGGCTCGGTCTCCAGCCGGATCCCGAAGTCGAGAACGAACAGCAGCCCACCGAGGACTGCCCCGATGATGATGATCGCCGCACGGCTGAGGAAACGGAGCATAGCAGTTCGATCCTACGCGTCAGCCCGGCCGGCCCGGTGTCGGCCGAAGGTACCGATCATCTCGTGCCGATGACCGATACCCCAGCGCCCGGCACTCGCAGAGGCTTGAGGGCATGACCGCTTTTCATCGCCTTGCCCGCACCGCTCCCGCCTACCGCTGGTGGCGCCCGCTGGCCACCATCGTCCTGTTCCTCGTCTCCTACGCCGTCATCATGTTCGCCGCCATCGCCGTGAGCGCCATCTGGATGGTCGCCGGCGGCCCCGGCGGTGAGAGCATCGACGCCGCCCTGCGCTCACCGGGTGACTTGCACGCTCCGCTGGCCCAGATCGTGATGCTGACGTTCATCGTCCTCTTCATCCCGGCCGCTCTCATCGCCGCCCGGTTCGGCGCCGGCCAGCCGCCCGGCACACTCATCTCGGTGGCCGGCCGGATCCGCTGGCGGCTGCTGGGGCTCGCCGTCGGGCTCGCCGCTCCCCTCGTGCTGCTCGCCCACACCCTCGGAACCGCGTTCTTCGCTGATGGCGGCTTCGGCCTGCTGCGCTTCGGTGCGCAGTTTCCGCTGCTGCTGGCCATCGCAGTGCTGATCGTCCCGCTCCAGGCCTTCGCCGAGGAGCTCGTCTTCCGCGGACTCCTCCCGCAGATCATCGGCAGCTGGCTGCGCAATCCGCTGTGGGCCTACCTGCTGACGATCCCGCTGTTCGTCGCCGGCCATCTGTACTCGTGGCCCGGCCTCATCGACATCGCCGTCTTCGCCGCCGCGGCCGGCCTGCTCACGCACCGCTCCGGTGGCCTCGAGCTGGCGATCGGCCTGCACATCGTCGGCAACAGTTCGATCTTCGTCCTCGGGGCACTCGGTCTCGCCGACCTCAATGCCGTCGACGTCGGCCCCGGCACGGTCGCCGTTTCGATCACGACGACCGTCGTCTTCACCGCTGCCGCCCTGCACTTCAGCCCGCCGTTCCTCCAGCGCAGCCAGGAGTCCCAGGCTGGGGCTACCGACCACCGGGCCCGATGCGCCGGCGCCGGTTCGCAGATCCCCGCCGGTGAGCAGACGGAGACGGCGGCGGAGACTCCTTCTCACACCGCCGGTGCTCAGGGCTGAGTGCAGCCGGCTGGCTGGCCCCGTCGGTCAGCCGGCCTCCTGCGCGAGGCGCTCCCGGTCCTT
This sequence comes from Brevibacterium luteolum, assembly GCF_025147615.1. NCBI lineage: Bacteria > Bacillati > Actinomycetota > Actinomycetes > Micrococcales > Brevibacteriaceae > Brevibacterium > Brevibacterium luteolum. The sequence continues at coordinate 8,962 of NZ_JALXPM010000052.1, forward strand.
GCGACGGCCGACCATCTCGGCGATCCACCAGAACACAGTCCAGATCGCGCACAGGATGGCCAGGCCCCATGCCAGGATCGCGACGAAGCCGATGCTCCGCCAGCCATCGGCGCCTGTCATCGCCATGATCGACAGGACAACCGCGCAGGCGAGCACGAGAGCGGTGATGATCGTGGTGATGCGCAGCGCCAGCGGCGTGCGGGGCTTCGGGCCGCTGGGGCCGCGGTGACCTGGGGCGTTATCGGCAGATGTCGGGGCGTTGTCCATTTCCCCAGTTTAGCCCCCCTTTTGCACTGCAATGATGGTCAGTCAGGCCGACTGAACCGCTCGCTGCGGCATCAATCCGCGGGTGCCACTGGGGCCGGAAAGACCATGTGCGACAGTCGTCCTGCAGGATCGAAAACGCACTGGACGCGCAGTTCGCTTCCAGGCCGTCCCAGTTCTGTCACACTGCCAGCTTCTGATCGGGCCCGCGACGTCGGAACCGTGAAGAAGAGGACATTGCCCGCCGCCATCAGCTGAACCCACCCGTTCTCACCTGCCTCAGAGACCAGCGGTGACTCCTTCGGCAGATACAGATCGAAGGAGACGATCTCGATCCCGGCCAGCACATCGCCCGGCAGATAGTCGACGTTGACGGCGAATCCGATGTCGCTGTTGTACAGCGTTGAGACCGTCTGCTCGGATTCCCGGCCTGCAGAAGTGGAAAGGTACATCAGCGGATGTTCCGGATCTCGCGTGCAGTAGAAATCCACGGGGAAACGCTCGTCCACCTCGGGGCGCTGTTCATCATTCATCGTCTTCGCCCTCCTCTGCGTCCGGCTCTCGACGGTCCAGCCCCGCCATCTCGACCGCGATCTTCACAAGCCCCACCTGCGGCAGGTCAGCCAGCTCATCGAGTGGGATCCAGGCGGCCCGGTCGCTCGACCCGCCGACCTCGTGGCGCAGCTGCCCGCCGGTGACTCTGGCGGTGTAGATGATGCGCAGTGCGTGCAGGGTCTTGCCGGGTTTGAGCCGGCGCTCCCCGGGCACCACGAGCGAATCGATGCCGAGCAGCTCACCCAAGGCGACCTCATAGCCGGTCTCCTCATACACCTCGCGCACGGCGGCATCGGCCGGATCCTCACCCTCCTCGAGTCCGCCGCCGGGCATCGACCACAGCGGCGCGGGTCCTTCGATCCAGCGGGACATGAGCAGGCGACGCTCGTCATCGACGATGACGCAGTAGGCTCCCACACGCAGACGCATGATGCCAGATTACGGCACCCCCGGTTCGCTGTGAGCGAGAACACCCATGCGGCTATGGGCATCTGGCGGCCACCGGAGTAGTGTGGTGCTTTCGCCGGTCGGCCCGCCGGCACTGCGCAGCTGCCCGCAGACTCACGACTGCCCACCGCTGCGACCACCTGCCAGCACCCACGCCGCAGGCGTGCCACGATCTGCCTCCCGCCACTGCCGACGGGAGGTCCGCTCGCCGCCCACGGCCACCGCCTCGGCGGCGTCAATCAGCTGCATCAGGGGAGACATGCTGCTCACGCTGCTCAAACGGTACCTGCGCCCCTACACCGGAGCGCTCGTCCTCGTCCTCATCTTCGAGTTCGTCCAGTCCCTGGCCGCGCTCTACCTGCCGACCCTCAACGCCGCGATCGTCGACGACGGTGTCGCCCAGGCCGATGTGCCCCTCATCTGGCGCCTCGGCGGCTTCATGCTGCTGGTGAGCTTCGTGCAGCTGGTCACGATGATCATCGCCGTGTACTTCGGTGCGCGCACCGCGATGCGCGCCGGCCGCGACCTGCGCCGCGACGTCTTCCACACCGGCCAGTCCTTCTCCCAGCACGAAGTCGCCCACTTCGGTGCGGCCACCCTCATCACCCGCAACACCAACGACGTCCAGCAGGTGCAGATGCTCATCCTCATGAGCTGCACGATGCTCGTCATGGCCCCGATGATGGCCCTCGGCGGGATCATCATGGCACTCAGCCAGGACGTCCAGCTCTCCTGGCTCATCCTGGTGGCCGTGCCGCTGCTGCTCGTGACCCTCGGCATCCTCATCGCCCGGATGATCCCGCAGTTCAAGATCATGCAGACCCGCATCGACAAGATCAACGCCGTCGCCCGCGAGCAGCTCACCGGCATCCGCGTCATCCGCGCCTTCGCCCGCGAGGCCACCGAACGCGGCCGCTTCGACATCGCCAACCGGGAGCTCACGGAGACGAACTTCAAGGTCGGGATGCTGTTCGCGCTCATGTTCCCGCTCGTCATGGGCATCCTCAACGTCTCCTCCGTCGCCGTCATCTGGTTCGGCGGTCTGCAGGTCGAGGCCGGCATCACCGAGGTCGGCACGATGATGGCGTTCATGCAGTACCTCATGCAGATCCTCATGGGCGTCATGATGGCGACCTTCATGACGATGATGATCCCGCGCGCGGCCGTCTCGGCCAAGCGCATCGGCGAGGTCCTCGACACCGCCCCGACGGTCAACCCGCCCGCTGACCCCGTGCCCGAGGTGGAGGTCCCGGGCGCCGTGCGGCTCGCCTCGGCGACGTTCGGGTTCCCCAGGGCCGAGGCGCCGGTGCTGCGCAATGTCACCGCCGCCTTCCAGCCGGGGACGACGACGGCGATCATCGGCTCAACCGGTGCCGGCAAGTCGACGCTGCTCGGGCTCATCCCCCGCCTGTTCGATGTGCAGTCCGGGATGGTCGAGGTCGGCGGTGTCGACGTACGCCGGCTGGACCCTGCGGTGCTGCACGCCCAGATCGGGCTGGTGCCGCAGAAGGCGTTCCTGTTCTCCGGGACGGTCGCGTCGAATCTGCGCTACGGCAACCCCGAGGCCACTGATGAACAGCTGTGGCAGGCCCTCGAGGTCGCGCAGGCGGCCGGGTTCGTCGCCGAGATGCCCGGCGGACTGGAGGCGCGCATCGCCCAGGGCGGGCAGAACGTCTCCGGCGGGCAGCGCCAGCGGCTGGCGATCGCCCGCGCGCTCGTGGCGAACCCGCCGGTGCTGCTGTTCGACGACTCGTTCTCCGCCCTCGACACCGAGACCGATGCCCGGCTGCGCGCCGGCCTCGATGAGCACTTCGGGCACACCACCCGGATCATCGTCGCCCAGCGCATCGCCTCGATCACCGACGCCGACCAGATCATCGTCCTCGACGACGGTGCGATCGTCGGGACCGGCACCCATGCCGAGCTCGCGGCCGCCAATGAGGTCTACCGCGAGATCGTCGAATCCCAGCGCAGCGTCGGGAGTGCACTGTGAGCCATGTGAACCCGAAGGAGCCCGCGGCGACGGAGCCGACTGATCAGACCAGCCCGGCCACCGCCTCGGGCGCGGTCGACGAGGCAGACGACAACCAGCCCCCGCCCTCAGCCGGCGACTGGGGCTCAGCACCCATGGGCAAGGCGAAGGCGTTTTGGCCGAACTTCAAGCGGCTGGCCGGCTGGTTCCGCCCGCACTCGCTGCTGCTCCTGCTCGCGCTGCTCTCCGGCGTGGCTGCGGTCGTGCTCACGACGCTGGGGCCGAAGATCCTCGGCGAGGCGACGAACATCGTCTTCGAAGGCGCGATCGCCTCGCGCCTGCCGGCCGATATGACGCAGGATCAGCTCGTCGGCCAGCTGCGCGCCGAAGGCCGCACCACTGAGGCCGACATGCTCGCCGCCATGCACATCAACCCAGGTCAGAGCATGGATGTCCGCGCGCTGGGGCAGACGCTGCTGCTGGCGCTCGGGGTGTTCCTCGCCGGCTCGGTGATGCTGTGGGCGATGTCGGCGCTCGTCAACGTCGTCATCCAGCGGGTGATGCGGCTCATGCGCACCCGGATCGAGGACAAGATCCACCAGGTGCCGCTGTCGTACTACGACCGGATGCAGCGCGGAGATCTGCTCTCACGCCTGACGAACGACCTCGACAACCTCAGCCAGGTGCTCAACCAGTCGGTCGGGCAGATCGTCAACAGCGTGCTGACGATCATCGCGGTGCTCGTCATGATGCTGACGATCTCGCTCAAGCTCACGCTCGTCGCTCTCGTCGCGATCCCGCTCATCGCGGTCGTCGTCGGGGTCATCGCGACGCGCTCGCAGAAGCAGTTCGTCGCCCAGTGGGCCGAGACCGGCAAGCTCAACGCGCGAGTCGAGGAGTCCTTCACCGGGCATGCGCTCGTGCGCGTGTTCGGCCGCAGCGGCGACGTCCAGCAGGCCTTCGATGCCGAGAACGAGCAGGTCTACCAGGCCAGCTTCAAGGCGCAGTTCCTCTCCGGTGTGCTCATGCCGATGATGATGTTCCTCGGCAACCTCGTCTACGTCGGCATCGCCGTCGTCGGCGGAGTCATGGTGGCCACCGGTTCACTGCGGCTGGGCGATGTGCAGGCGTTCATCCAGTACTCACGCCAGTTCATGCAGCCCCTCGGGCAGCTCGGCGGCATGGCCGCGCAGCTGCAGTCCGCGGTGGCCAGCGCTGAGCGGGTCTTCGAGTTCCTCGACGTCGACGAGGAGGTTCTCAACCCGGATCCGGTCGAGGGCGCACGCCCAGTTCGCGGGGCGATCGACTTCGAGCACGTCCGCTTCTCCTACTCACCCGACAGCGAGCTCATCCGCGATATGAACCTCTCCGTCGAGCCCGGACAGACGGTCGCGATCGTCGGACCGACCGGCGCGGGGAAGACGACGCTGGTGAATCTGCTCATGCGGTTCTACGAACTCGACGGCGGGCGGATCCTCTTCGACGGGGTCGACACGGCGCAGATGTCACGGGCCGCGGTGCGCCGCCGGATGGGCATGGTGCTGCAGGATACGTGGCTGTTCGGCGGCACGATTGCTGAGAACATCGCCTACGGCAATCCCGATGCCGGGCCCGATGAGGTGCAGCGGGCGGCCGAGGCGACCTATGTCGACCGGTTCGTCCGCAGCCTGCCCGACGGCTACGACACTGTCCTCGATGAGGACGGCACGAGCCTGTCGGCCGGTGAGAAGCAGCTCATCACGATCGCCCGTGCCTTCGTCGCCGATCCCCCGGTGCTCATCCTCGATGAGGCGACTTCCTCGGTCGACACCCGCACCGAGGTGCTCGTCCAGGAGGCGATGCACGCGCTGCGCTCCGGCCGGACGAGTTTCGTCATCGCCCACCGGCTCTCGACGATCCGTGATGCCGACGTCATCATCGTCATGGAGCACGGCGACATCGTCGAGCAGGGCTCCCACGAGGAGCTCATCGCCGCCGACGGCGCCTACGCCGGTCTGTACCGTGCACAGTTCGCGCAGGCGGTGGCCAGCGGCGAAGAGGAGTGACCGGCGGGGTACGGCCGGCGCTCAGCCCTTGCGCGCTCTGAGCTCGGCCATCCGCTTCTCGACCGCCTTCTGCTGTTCGGGTCCGCCGATGAGCGAGCGGATGGCGTCCTGTTCGGCGGCGAATCCCGCTGTGAGATCGGCGGTGGCGGCCAGGTCGACGAGCTGCTTGGCTGCCTGCAGGGCCGGACGGGACTTCTCCGCCAGCTCGCGGCCGAGGGCGAGCGCTGCGGCGTTGGCGTCATCGGCGAGTTCGTCGACCATGCCCCACGCGAGTGCGGTGTCGGCATCGATGACGCGGCCGGTGAGGATCGCCAGCTTCGCCCGGCCGGGCCCGATGAGGCGCGTGAGCAGCTGAGTGCCGCACATATCGGGGATGATGCCCCAGTTGACCTCCATCATCGAGGCCTTGAGCTCGCGGCTGGCGATGCGCACATCGGCACCGAGGGCGATCTGCAGTCCGCCGCCGTAGGCGACCGACTGCACAGCGGCGATGACCGGGGCCGGCACCAGCGACCACACGTGCACGCACTGCTGGGCCAAGACGCGGGCGGCGCCGAGGGACTCCTCGGACTCCGGTGATCCCCCGCCACCGGAGACCATCCGGCCGAATTCGCTGACATCGAGGCCAGCACAGAACGCCCGGCCGCTCCCGGAGAGCACGACGGCGCTGACGTCGTCGCGGTCGATGAGGCCTGTGCCGATCTCGACGAGGTCGGCCATCACCTCGCCGGTGAGCGAGTTGAGGGTCTCGGCGCGGTCGATCTCGACGTGGGCGAGGCCCTCGGTGACGGTGAGGACGACGGTGCCGTGGGAGGCGCGGGTCTCGGTCATGGTACTCCTTTGCAGGCCAGGGGCAGGCGGGACGGTGCCGTCAGCCTATCGCGAGAACCGCCTCGGGGACGGTCGCGGACTCCGCCGCGGGAACGGTAGTGGGCACCGCCTCGGGCGCGGGCACGGATTCAGGGACGGCGCCGGTGCTGGGCGCGCAGCGCCTTGAGCTCGCGGATCTCTGCCTTGATCTGGGCGCTGCGCTCCTTCTTGCGCTTGCGCCCGGCGACTGCTGCGGCCATCTGCTCCTCGGTGGGGTCGTGATCGCCCATGCCCACGCGCAGATCTTCGTCGACTTCGGTGATGCGGCCGAGGTCGCGCTGGGTGCGGTAGCGCAGGATCTCCAGGCGCACGACCTTGGCGAGGAAGTAGATGCCGAGCAGATTGGGCACGGCCATGAGGAAGAAGACCGAGTCGGCCAGGCTCATGATCGCGTCGAACGAGGCCGAGGCGCCGATGACGATGAAGATGACCCACACGATCTGGAAGATGCGCTCAGCCAGGGCGGAGCCGCCGGTCATGAAGCCGAGCGTCTTCTGCCCGTAGTAGCCGTAGGCCAGCATCGTCGAGAAGGCGAAGAGGACGGCGGCGACCGTGAGCAGCAGCGGGAACCAGGCGGTCACTGAGCGGAACGCCTCGGCGGTCAGCTCGATGTCGTCGGAGGCGCCGGTCTCGTAGCGGCCGGTGACCGTGACCGCGAGCGCGGTGAGCGAGCAGACGATGACGGAGTCGATGAGCGGCTCCCACATGGCGACGTAGCCTTCGGAAGCGGGCTTGGTCGTCTTCGAGGCCGAGTGGGCCATCGCGGCGGTGCCGACGCCGGCGGCGTTGGAGAAAAGAGCGCGCTGGATGCCGATGATCGCCACGCCGACGGCGCCGCCTGCCACACCCGGGCCGGTGAAGGCGCCGGTGACGATGAGTCCGATGGCGTGCGGCACCTCGGGGGCGTGGACGACGATGATGACGAGGACGCAGACGAAGTACAGGATCGCCATGAGCGGGGTGATGCGCGAGGTCCAGGTGGCCACACGCCGGATGCCGCCGATGACGACGATGCCGACGAGCAGCGCGATGACCGAGCCGAGCAGCCACAGCTTGTCGGCGAAGAAGCTGTCAGCACCGCCGGTGGCGTCGACGAGGATCGCCGTCGACTGGTTGGACTGGAACAGGGCCGCCCCGAGCATGCCGCCGAGGGTGGCCAGGCAGTAGAAGATCGCGAGGAACCTGCCGAGTCCCGGCCGGCCGATGTCAGCCAGGCCATCGCGCAGGAAGTACATCGGCCCGCCGGACACGGTGCCGTCCTCATGGATGGTGCGGTACTTGACGCCGAGGGTCGCCTCGACCATCATCACCGACATCGAGAACAGCCCGAAGATGATGATCCACAGTGCCGCACCCGGCCCGCCGAGCGAGACGGCGAGCGCGACACCGGCGATGTTGCCCAGGCCGACGGTGCCGGACAGCTCAGTGGCCAGGGCCTGGAAGGACGAGACCTCACCGGGGTCGGTCTTGCGGGTGAAGCGGCCGCGGATGATGCCCAGAGACTTGCCGAAGCCGGTGATCGGCTGCAGGCGCAGGTAGAAGGTGAAGAAGAGCGCGGCCGCGGCCAGCCTCACGATGATGAGCGGGACTTCGACCCCGCCGATGGGGACGGCGAAGAAGACGATGCCCTCGACGAAGTCGGAGACCGGTGCGACCCGTTCGTTGATCGTCTCGTCGATGGTTCTGGCCAGCAGCTGCGTCGTCTCGAGGCGGTGCATTGTCAGTCGGATCCCATTTCAGTTCGCAATCATTCTTCTCACAGGTTCTTTTCAGGTGACCGGACGGGCCAGCGCAAGTCAAAACGCGCCCGGCATATGAGCCGTGCCACGTTCAGTGGTGCCAGCGATTGCGCAGGTCAGAGGGCATGAAACTGTCAAGGTCACTTGCATTCATGCACAGGGAGGAGGACAGTGGGGAGTGGGGCGGACACCGTGCCCGCCGGGAAGGTCAGCGATGTGCAGGCTCTTCGGTCTCAGCGCTGGGCAGCAGCGCGTGGAAGCGACTTTCTGGCTGCTCGACGCCCCGGACAGCATGCTCCGCCAGTCCCGCCACAACCCCGACGGCACCGGCCTGGGCACCTTCGATGCCGACGGCCGGCCGCGCATCGAGAAGCAGCCGATCGCCGCCTACGCCGATGACGACTTCGCCGCCCAAGCCCGCACGCGTGAGAGCGCGACCTTCGTCGCCCACGTGCGCCGCTCCTCGGGCACGGCACTGACTGACGAGAACACGCATCCCTTCGCCGGCAGCATCCGCACTGGCGGGATCGAACGGCCGTGCATCTTCGCCCACAACGGGGTGATCGGCGATGTCCCGGCGCTGGAGAACCACCTCGGGCAGGACATGGACCGGGTGCACGGCGACACCGACTCCGAACGCTGGGCGGCCCTCATCTGCCGGGAGATCGACGCCTGCGGGGACGTCGTGGCTGGCGTCACTGCGGCCGCCGAATGGATCGCAGCCCACCTGCCGGTGATCTCAGCGAATTTCATCCTCGCCACCGCCGATGAGCTCTACGCGCTGCGCTATCCGGACACCCACGAGCTGTATCTGCTTATCCGCGAGCATCCGGCCAATCCCCTGCATCACTGCAGCGATATGGGCACGCGGGTCGATTCCGCGCACCTGGCCAACACGGGCAGCGTCGTCATCGCCAGCGAATCGCTCGATGACGAGGACTGGCAGGAGATCGCCCCCGGTGAGCTCGTCCACGTCAGCCCGCAGCTGGAGGTCACCCGCACGCGGATCCTGCCCGCCCGCGGACCGGCCGGTCACCCGCATCACGCAGCCCCCACCTCGGCGACGGGACGCAGCCCGACCCCACCGTCACCCGCACCTGAACGCAGACACGCACACGAGAAGGAGTCCATGTCATGACGACGATCGCCGAGCACATCATCCGCACCCTCGCCGACCACGGGGTCGAGCAGTCCTGGGGTGTCGTAGGCGATGCGCTCAATCCGCTGACCGATGCGATCCGCCGCGATGGGCGGATCCAGTGGATCGGGGTGCGGCACGAAGAGGCGGCCGCCTTCGCAGCGGCCGCGCAGGCGCAGCTGAGCAACCGGATCGGGCTGTGCATGGGCACCGTCGGGCCGGGTTCGGTCCACCTGCTCAACGGCCTGTACGACGCGAAGAAGTCCCACGCCCCGGTGCTGGCGATCTGCGGGCAGGTGCCGAGTGCCGAGGCCGGCAGCGACTACTTCCAGGAGGTCAACAACGACCTGCTGTTCTCCGATGTCGCCGTGTACAACCAGACGATCACCTCAGCTGAGCAGGTGCCGCACATGCTCGAGCAGGCGATCAACACCGCCTACGCCGAATCCGGCGTCGCGGTGCTGACACTCCCCGGCGACCTCGGCACCTTCGAACTCGACGATCCGGTCGAGCCGGTGCTCGCCGGCCCGCTGCCGGCCGGTGCGCCGGCGGCATCCCAGCTCGATGCGGCAGCTGCCGCGATCAACGACGCGAAGGCCGTCACGGTGCTCGCAGGGATCGGCGCGCGGGAATCCCGGGCCGAGGTGCTCGCGCTGTGCGAGACGCTCAACGCGCCGATGGTCGTCTCCATCAAGGGCAAGGATGCGTTCGACGACGACAACCCGTTCAACGTCGGGCAGTCCGGGCTCATCGGCAACCCGGCCGCGGCCGAGGCGTTCGACGGCTGCGATGTGCTGCTCATGCTCGGCACCGACTTCCCGTACCGCGAGTGGTTCCCCGAGGGCAAAACCGTCATCCAGGTCGACGTGCGCCCGTCCCACATCGGCCGGCGCACCCAGGTGAACCTGCCGCTCGTCGGCGACGTCGGTGAGACCCTGCGGGCCCTGCAGCCGAGGCTGCAGCCGAAGAAGGACGACAAACTGCTGACCAAGGTGCAGAAGCGCTACACCGACTGGCGCAAGCACCAGGGCATCCTGTCGGACCCCGAGGGCGGCACGGGTTCGATGCTCGAGCGTATCCGCGGGCTGTTCGACAACCCCGATGACCGGATCCGCCCGGAGATGGTCGGTGCGCTGCTCGACGAACTCGCCCCGGCCGACACAATCTTCACCTCCGATACAGGTATGTCGACGGTGTGGATGTCGCGCTTCATCAGCATGCGCGATGAGCGCCGGCTGCTCGGCTCGTTCAACCTCGGGTCGATGGCCAATGCGCTGCCGCAGGCCCTCGGCGCACAGGCCCTCGACCGGAAGCGGCCGGTCGTGGCGATGTGCGGTGACGGCGGGCTCATGATGCTGCTCGGCGATATGCGCACCGCGGTCACCTACGATCTGCCGATCGTCGCGGTCGTCTTCAACAACTCGCGTCTCGGCATGGTCAAGCTCGAACAGGAGCAGGGCGGGCTGCCGGAGTTCGGCACCGAGCTCGACAACCCGGACTTCTCCGCCGTCGCCACGGCCATAGGCTGGACCTCCCGCCGGGTGGAGGAGCCCGAGGATCTGGAGGAGTCGCTGCGCTGGGCGTTCGCGCAGAAGTCGCCGGTGCTCATCGATGTGCTCACCAACCCCGATGAAATCTCCGTGCCGCCGAAGCCGACGGTTGAGCAGGGCTGGGGCTTCGCGATCGCGAAGGTCAAGGAGACCCTCGAAAGCCGCCGCTGACGCACAGCGGTTCGCC
>NZ_JALXPM010000053.1:0-19026 GCF_025147615.1 Brevibacterium luteolum
GAGTCTAGATCGGCTTGGCGCATCCACTTGGTCAACGTGCCTTCATGGATGCCGAAGTCCTTAGCGACCTCAGCGATCGTGACATCATGATCGCGTTGCTGAGCAACACGCACCACATCGTCTTTGAACTCCTTCGGGTAAGGCTTGGGCATGATGACAATCCTTCCAGGCACGGGGTGACCGAGCCAGATCAGTTGTCACCTATCCCTGCATCAGCCCCCTGGCCGCTCTCGCCCACGCCCTCGATATCACGTCGAACACCGCGTGGTCACGGGTCACTGGCGCCGCCACGGCATTCATCGGACTGCCGAAACTCTCCGCACAGGTGCGCGCGGGCAGATTGAGCTTCGATCGCTTCGTCTTCGCCGCCGGGCAGGCAGCATCCGTCGACCCGGCCCTGCTCGGTCAGCTCGATACGCTGCTGGCCACGATCACCGCGACGAAGAAGAGCGTGTACTACTCGGAGGTCAAGGCCGCCATTGCCGCGCTGGTCACGCGCGCCGAACAGGCCCAGCAGATCCGCGATCGCCGGCGGGTCGAAGCGTTTTACGACCAGCACGGTCGCGGCACACTCATCGTGCAAGGACCCTCACACGAGATCGCACTGCTCCACGCCCGCCTCGAAGGCATGGCCCGCTGTGTAGTCCGCGGATACACCGCCGGGTTCGACCTGCCGGACAATCACGTCTTCGCCGACGCCCGCTCCTTCGAGCAGCTCAAGTACGACTTCCTCATCGGCGCGACGATCGGCGGGGATGTCAACACCCTCGACCTCGCACAGGAGGCGCTGGCCAAGCGGCAGGAATCCTCCGGCCACACGGGTTCACCGCTTGATCCATTGGCGGATGATCTCGCCGACCTGCTCAGCGACACGCCCATTTCATGTCCCGGCCAGCGGCCAGTGGCTGGCACGCCAGGCCAAGATCACCATCACCGTGCCAGCCATGGCGCTCACCGAGGGCCCAGCTGCCGATGAACTGCCCGGTTCGGTCGACGGTAGCCCCGTCAGTGCTGATGTGGCCCGTCAGCTGGTCGGCTCGGCAGGGGACACAATCTACCGTCTGCTCACCGACCCGAACACCGGTGAAGTCCTCGACCATGTCGCAACGACGTACACGATCGGTGCACGCATGCGGCACGCACTCGTGGCTCGCTGGCGATACTGCACCGCACCCGGCTGCGACCGGCCGGCCACAAAAGCAGAACTCGACCACATCGAACCCTTCAACCACAGGCACCCCACCCACGGCGGACCGACAACCATGGAGAACCTGCACCCACTGTGCAAACAGCACCACCAACTCAAAACCCAAGGAGTCTTAGACTCAGACGCGAGCCCCGAACAGGGGTACTGACGTGGACGCTGCCAGGAGGCACAACAGTGTCCCGCGTCAAGTAGTTGGCAGGATTTCCTTGGTTTTGAATGTCGGGGTGGTGGGGTCGGCTAGGCCCAGGTGCACCTCCTTGGGCCGGTTCCATGAGATGGCCTCGTGGGGCCGGAGTTCGTTGTACTCGATCCGGTAGTCCTCGGCCCGCTCGGCGAGCACGATCGCGTCGTCAATCTCGTCCAGGTAGAGCCGTTCGTACTTCAGCGTGCCGAAGCCGCGTTCACGGGACCCGTTCTGCCCCGGGGTCTTCACTCGGGTGCGCACGTGGTGTAGCTCGGGGTGGGCGGCGATGAAGGACTCGAAGCGGAAGGACCGGAACGGCCCGCCGTTGTCCGTCACGATGGTCACCACGGGCAACAGCTCACCGGTCTCGGGATCGACCGGGCAGGCCTCGACCAGCGGGTGACCGAACATGGCCTCGTAGTCGGCCAGGGCCAACTCGATCGCGTCGATCGCGTCGTGCTGGTTCCCGGTGGGCGAAACGTGGAAGGGGTGCTCGTACTTGGACCAGTAGTCCCGGCACCCGGCCAGCCGCCAGGTCCCTCCGGTGGTGGTCTCGAACTCGCTGAAGTCCAGCTGCCAGACTTGGTTCGGGCCTGAGGGCTCGGTGGCGAACGCGGCCTTGCGCCGCTCGGCCAGCTTCCGTCGCTCCCGTTGGTACTGCGCGGGCAGAATCAGCCCCTCGTCGCGCAGGATTCGCAGCACGGTCGCCTCGGAAACAACATGCCCGTCGTGGCGGACCATCGCCCAGATCTTCCGATGCCCCCACGCCGGATGGGCCAGCGCGTGCTTGACCACCAGTTCCCTGGCGGCCTGCCGTGCCGGTTGCGGCCACGGTCCCTTCACCGCCGTCCCGGTGCGGGCCTTGGCCTGCCAGCGGCGCCAGGTCCGCTCGGGCATGTCGAAGAGCTGGCAGAACCTCGCGGTCGACATGCCCGCTTCCACGCGGATCACCTCGAGGTCCTCGAAGGGCCCAGCCGGCCCTCCGCCGACTTCTTCCACACCCTGGCCTCCAGGTGCGCCTCGCCCAAGGCCTGGATCAGCTCGGCGACCTCCGCCTCCAGCTGTTCCTCTCGGGAGGATGGTCCGGACCTGCCGGCCACCAGGGCGGTCTTGCCGGCTTCCAGGAACTCGGCCTTCCACCGTCCGATGGACTGCTCACTGACTTTCTCCTTGCGTGCCGCTTCGGCGATGGACATCTCGCCGGCCAGCACGCTCAGCACTATCCGGGTCTTCTTCTCCGCCGGAATCGAGGGTGGTCTACCCATGTCTGACTCTCCTTCAGGACCTACATAACGGCCCTGCCACTAAGTCTGACGCGCGACAACAGCAACGACCCATCCACCGGGGTCAGTGCTGCACCGCCGGCATGCCGAACTCATCACCAACACCACGCCAGGTGAAGCCCACTCCCAGCCGGACACGCCAGGCTCACACCCGGACACGCCAGGCTCGCACGACAATGTGAACGACGGGCTCTTCTCCCCTGAAGAGGCACACCCGTGATGAGAACCTCGCCGCCCCCACACCCGCGGCAGCACCTGCACACCGACACAGCCAGTGTCAGCCATGGTCGCAGCTGCACAGAACAGGGGCTGAGCGACTGTGGTCTGGCAATTGCATAGCGAATAAGGCACCCACCCAGTTTCGCAGGCCGGAACGGCCGGACAGGCCCGTTCGACTGCTCCGGCCTCCCAAACCGGGCACCTTGGGCAGGCGGGACCCTGCCGGCAACCATGTGCCGTGGCGCAAAACGAAACTGCCGGAAGTTAATCTCAGCGCGTCTTGCCGGACGCGGCATCAACCGGTGCATTTTCCGCGCCCGAGGCGGTGGCCGCCTGACCGGCGTTCGACAGCGGACAGCTGCGCTCCTTGCGCACGCGGGCGACGAACGCCCAAGCCAGCAGCGCAATCGACCCGAGCGCGAGGACCGGCTGAACGGGTTCGAAGTACTGCATCGCCCCGGCATAGCCCAGTGCTAGCAGCACGAGCTTATTGCACACCGGGCAGCCAACGGCGAAGAACGTGATGACCGCTCCGGCCGCACCGAGCCGGCCGCCGCGCTCCTCGGAGTTCTCACCGGTATCGCGTCGGGCGACGTACGTGGCGGCGACGAGGCCGGCGAGCACGGCATTGGCGATGAGAACCGGCCAAGCCCACCAGGTCGGCGGGACATCGCGGGTGAACAGCGGCGTGTCGATGAGGTCAGTGGGGACAGCGACGAGGAGGATGGTGGCAGCAGCGGTGCCGAGAGCGAACAGCCAGCGGCGCGGCTGCCAGTTTGCCAGCTCGGCCAGCATCGACCCTCTCCCTTTCCTGGTGTGTGCCGCGGCTCGGTCCGGGCCGAAGCTGTCGTGTCCGCTGGCGACGATACCGTAAGCTCCATAACCGAACCTGAGTGCATTGCAGCACCAGTTGCACCTGCTGTGCCTCACCGCCGTGGTGTCGTTCCGATCGGAGGGCAGCTGTGACCGTCACCATTCCGCCGCCGAATCCGCGTCGGCACCCCTCGCCGTTCAGCCCGAGTTTCGGGACCACCCCGGCTGCCGTCGTCGGCATCCAAAAGGAGGTCAACCTCTTCGCCCGCGCTCTCGACGGTGCGGTCCGCGGTCGCGCGATGCTCGTGACCGGCCCGCGCGGGGTCGGCAAGACGGTGCTGCTCAACACCTTCGGCGAGGTCGCTGACTCCCGCCAGTGGGTGACAGTGCGAGAACAGGCCTCCCCGGGTGTCGTGCAGCGGCTGACCGAAGCACGACTGCCGCAGCTGCTCGAAGACCTCGATGCCGCCCAGACCTCGACGTCCTCCACTGTCGGGGTCACGCTGCCGGTCATCGGCGGCGGACTGACGACCCGAACCGATTCGACGAATCCGCTGACCCCGGATCTGCGTCACCGGCTCATGCAGGCCCTCGACATTCTGTCTGCTCACGGCACCGGGCTGCTGCTGACGCTTGATGAGGTGCACCGGACGAATGTCGCTGAGCTACGGGCCATCACCGATGCAGTGGCACATGCAGTGTCCCAGGGAGCACCGCTGGCGTTCGTGGCCGCCGGACTGCCGGCGACGATGAACAAGCTCGTCAACGACGACGTCTCGACGTTCCTGCGCCGGGCCGAACGGATCGCACTGAAGAACTTCACCGCCGACGACACCGCCGTCGCCTTGCGCCACCCGATCGAGAACGCCGGCAAGTCGATCGACGCCGATGCTCTCGAAACCGCAGTCGAGGCTTCAGAGAACTACCCGTATCTGGTGCAGCTCATCGGCGATTTCGCGTGGGAGGCCGCCGCCGAGGCACCGGTCATCACCGCAGAGCATGTCGGCTGCGCGGTCGAGCAGGCCAGACCCGCCCTGTTCCGGCAGATCCACGAACCCACACTGGCAGGCCTGTCGGATCGGGACAAGGACTACATCTTCGCGATGAGTGCTGATGACGAGCCCTCGCTGACCCGTGAGGTCGCCAAACGCCTCGGGGTCAGCATCCAGCATGCCGGGGTGTACCGCAGCCGGCTCATCATCGATGGGGTCATCATGGAGTCCGGCCGCGGGAAGGTCGAGTTCGCGATCCCGTACCTGCGCGACTTCCTGCGGTCCGAAAGCGCTCGCCGCTGAGCTGCAGGAGTTGAGCTGCACGAGTTGGGCGTCAGGAGCCGAGGCTCACGCGCCGGCTTCAGCCAGTTCCTTCTCGATCGTCTCGCGGAACACATCGGCCGGCTGGGCACCGGAGATGACGGAGTCGTTGATCGCAAAGGTCGGCACGCTTGTGACACCGAGACGCTGGGCCTCTTCGAAGTCCGACTGCACCTGGCCCTGGAGATCCTCGTTGTCGAGGTCGGCTTCGAACTTCTCCATGTCCGCAACCCCGGCGGTCTGCGCATGCTCGATGAGCACGTCGCGCGGCAGGTCCGGGTGGCCGCTGTCCGGCGCCTCACCGAACACGGCATGCTGGTACTCCCAGAACACGCCCTGCTCAGCCGCGGCGCGGGCGGCGACCGCGGCGTCGACGGACTGGTCGCCGAAGACCGGTGCATCGCGCCACTCGACGCGCATCCGGCCGTCCGCAACATACTCATCGACAAGGTCACCGAGGGTGTCGCGGTGGAACTTGCCGCAGAACGGGCAGCGGTAGTCGGCGAACTCGATGAGCACGACCGGGGCATCGACCTCGCCCATAGCGGTCGGGTCGCCGTCGATGCGGCGGGAGAGGTCGAACTCCTGCTGCTGGGCACCGGCGGCTGCGCCCTGGCTGCCGGACTCGTCCTCTGCCTGCGTGCCGGAGTTCGTACCCAAGCCCGAACCAGCGATGATGCTGATGACGAGGATGATGACGAGCAGGCCGGCCGCGATCGTCCACGGCCAGTTCCGGGCCAGGAATCCCTGGGATCGTGTGGCTCGGGGCCGGTTCATGCGTGCTCTCTCCTATGCTGATATCGACTCAAGCGTTTCCGCTGTCCGCCTGCCACCATACGCGGCTCCGATGAGTGGTAGCCAGAAGAGACGCAGGAACACAGAACAGGCGCGGGAACACTGTGGGAAGGGGACGCAATGGCAGCCAACGCTCCGCGGTGGAAGCAGATCCACGACGACCTGCGCGCCCGCATCGCCGCCGGCGAGTTCCATGCCGGGTTCCCCGGTGAGCTGCAGCTCGCCGCCGAATACGAGGTCTCCCGCGGCACCATGCGCCAGGCGCTGCGGCCTCTGCGCGAAAGCGGTGTGCTCACAGCCAACCGCGGCAAGCGCCCGCACCTGCTCACCACCAGCCCCTCAGCGTATGGGGCGATCTACTCGCTGTTCGAGGTCATCTCCCGCTCCGGACTCGAACCGCTCTCCGACATCCTCGCCCAGGAGATCACCACCGATGCCCAGGCAGCCGACCGGCTCGCCCTGCCAGCGGATGCGCGGCTGTTCCATCTGGCGCGCACCCGGCGGGCCGGCGGCAAGCCGGTGGCTGTCGACCATGTGTGGCTGCCGGCGGCCCTCGGGGAGCCGCTCATGAGCGCCGATTTCACCCGCGAGGCGGTCTACCATGTGCTCGCCGAGACCGCGAACGTGCGCATCGACGGCGGTTTCGAGGATGTCTCCGCTGTGCTCGCCGGGCCCGATGAGGCCCATCTGCTCGGATGCGCGACCGGTGAGGCGCTGCTGCGCTTCGAACGCCTCGGCACCTCCGGCGGGCAGCCGGTCGAGTTCCGCACCGGGGTGCTGCTCGGCACCGAGCTGAGCATCACCCACCGGTTCTGAACCGGTACTCCAGCCTCTGCGAATGACTGCGGGCCCCGCTTCTGCAAGAAGCAGGGCCCGCGACAGGTTCAGCAGCCGGTCACTGGTCGATCTTGCCGCTGCCGTCTTCGAGGTGGGCGCGCAGGAACCACTGGAACTGCTCGAGCTCGAAGGACTGCCCGGTGAGCATGTCCTCGGTGACCGGGTCGATCTCGCCGGTCTCCTCGATGGCGTCGCGGTGGGACTTCACAACACCGTCGTAGACGCGGTTGAGCGCCTTGATGTGCTCGATGGTGCCGGCACGGTCGACGTCGTAGTCCTCCCACGGCCGCTGGTAGGTCAGGCGGCCGGGCACACCGACCGGGCTGGAGCCGAGTGCGGCGATCCGCTCAGCGATGGCATCGGCGAAGCCGCGCACGGTCTCGACCTGCGGGTCGAGCATCTCGTGGACGCCGATGAAGTTGGGGCCGACCACATTCCAGTGGGCGTGCTTGAGGGTCAGGTGCAGGTCGTTCATCGAGTTGAGCCGGTCCTGCAGGATCTCGCAGACCTTCTTGGCATCTTCGTTCGTCAGTCCGGGAACGGTGTACGGGCGCTTCGTCACTGCTTTACCTCCACGATCGAGAACATTCGCTAACCATGGGAACAACATCCTCCCACCTGCGATTATTCCCCACCCCGCAGACTGCGATTATCCCCCACCCCGCAGACAAGGCACTGCCATGGCCGGCAGGTCCCGCCGCGCATGCGACCGGCCACCGGCGCCGAGGCGGGGCCCCGGGCAACGGGGAACGACCGTCTCGGGCGCGGGAGATCGGCATGCTGGCGCGGAGTACGAAGCATGTGCGGCAACGATTCCATGACAGCGGCCCGGCAGGCCTCGGACAGCTCCTTCGTCGCCGGAGCGGTGGGCTTTGCCTCTCAGTCGTCGGAGCGGTGGGCCTTGCCGGATTCGGCGTCGACGACGACCTCGAAGGTCTCGCCGTCCTGCTCAGGTGAGACGTCGATCGTGTAGGCGGCGGTGCCGTCGCTGCCAGCGTCAAGGCGGATCTTCGTCAACCGGCCCGGCAGCACATCGAGAGCCGAGGACTTCGCCTCATCAAGGCCGACGTAGTCATCGAGGGAGAGCACCTCGCCCTTGCCCTCGTGCTTCTCCTTATCAGTGGAGATGACGTCCCCGGTCTTGGCGTCGTAGGCAGCGGTGTACGTCTGCTCATCGGAGGCCATCTCGATGTCGTAGCGGATCTCCCCGCCCTCGGCGAGTGCGATCTGGATCGCCCGGAAGTCCCCGTCGAAGTCCTCCTGCGCCTTCTTCTGCGCGTCCTCCCAGCTCAGCGCCGGCTTGAAGTTCGCCAGGTCGTCCTCCTCACCGGAGTTCGGCGGGCCCTCGGTGCCGCGCGGGTCAGCCGGGGTCTGTGTGGCGGGGCCCTGTTTGGGCTCGGAGTCGTTCTGCGAGCAGCCGGAGAGCGCCAGCGCGGCAGCGCATAGAGCTGCCGTCGCGGTCAGGGTCCGACGGGTCATGAAGCGTCCTTTCGGGTTGCCGGTCAGACGGGCACCGTTCAGTCTACTCACGACCGCCATCCGGGCTACTGACGACCACGATCCCGGCACTGAGCTTCCACCCAGCTCGGTCTGCGCCCACGCAGCCGGCCTGCCGGGCCGGTGACGCCCGAGGCGGTATCGTGGAACCGGATGCCCCGCCCCTGCTGAAGAGAGGAACCCAGCGATGTCGACACTGGTGAAGATCGCCGAGGCGACGCTGTTCTTCCTCGAGACGCTGGCCTGGCTGGCGATCGCCTACGTCGCCTTCATGCTCGTCGGCAGCGGCGCGCTCGCCTGGTTGGCCGGCATCGGCGCGCTCGTTCTCGTCATCATCGTCTGGGCGCTGTTCGCCTCCCCGAAGGGATTCCTCGCCTCCCGCACCTCGGTCATCGCCGTGCGTGCGATCGTCTACCTCGCCGCCGTCGTCGGGCTCATCATCGTCGGCCCGGCCTGGGTCGGCATCGTGCTCGGCGTCCTGCTGCTCGCCTGCGAGGGCCTGCTCATCTGGCAGAACAAGCACGAGGCGCTCGCCGTCACCCGCCGCACCGGTCGGCACTGAGGGGTGGTGCGCTGATGTTTTGCAGAACACGGCCGGCCGCTGCCAAAGCGCAGCTCCCACCTGCACCGGTGGAGTACACCCGCACCTGCCGGGCTGCCGCCGCCGAGGTGCTGGCCCGGTATTCGACATCGTTCTCCCTGGCCGTGCGCACCCTGCCGCGGGTCGTCCGCATCCACATCACCGCGATCTACGCGATGGCCCGGGTCGCCGATGAGATCGTCGATGGCAGCATGCACCGGCTGCCGGCCGCCCAGCGCTCGTCCGAACTCGACGCCTTCGAACACCGCATCGCTACTGCGGTGGCGACCGGTGCCTCGGCCGACATCATCGCCCACGCCTACGCCGCGACCGCCCGCGAGGTCGGCATCGGGCCGGCCGAATGGGAGCCGTTCTTCGCCTCGATGCGCGCCGACATCTCCCCAGCTGTCCACACCGAGGAGTCGATCGCTGACTACATCCACGGCTCCGCGGAGGTCATCGGGCTCATGTGCCTGAAGGCCTTCTTCCTCGGTGCCGTGCCCGAGGCCGATCACGAGCGCCTGCGACGCGGAGCGATGGCGCTCGGGGCAGGCTTCCAGAAGGTCAACTTCCTGCGTGACCTCGCCGAGGACACTGCCCTGGGCCGCAGCTACCTGCCCGGCATCAGCACCGACGGACTCACAGATGCCGACCGGGACCGGATCGTCACCGACATCGACGCCGATCTCGCCGCAGCCGATGAAGTCATCGAGCTGCTGCCGGCCCGTGTGCGCCCGGCCGTGCGGATCGCCCACGCCCTGTTCGCCGAACTCAACCGGACGCTGGCCACCACGCCTGCCGTGCAGATCCGCACGCAGCGGATGCGGGTGAGCAACCCGCGCAAGCTCGCCATCACCGCCTGTGCGCTGCGCCGCCCATCGACCGGCGGTGAGAGCCGGTGACGCGCACCATCGTCATCGGCGGCGGCATCGCCGGCCTCGCCGCCGCCGCGCTGCTCGCACAGGGGGGCCATGCGGTCACGCTGCTGGAGAAGAACGCGACCCTCGGCGGACGCGCCGGCATCCATCGGGAGGCCGGGTTCACCTTTGACACTGGCCCGAGCTGGTATCTCATGCCCGAGGTGTTCGACCACCTCTTCGACCTCACCGGCGCCCCGAACCCGCTCGAGCTCATCGACCTCGATCCTGCCTACCGGATCTTCCCCGAACCAGTTGGCGAGTCAGCATCCACTCGGCTTGACGTGCCGGCCGGACGTGAGAAGGTCCTCGACCTCTTCGAGCGCTTAGAGCCCGGCAGCCGGGATCGGGTCGACGCCTATCTCGACTCCGCCTCCCGGACCTACCGGCTGGCACTCGGCCACTTCCTCTACACCACCTTCTCCACCCCGGCCGGGTTCGCCCACCCGGAGGTGCTCACCGGGCTCGGCGAGCTGACCGAACTGCTGAGCACCTCGATGCAGGAGAAGATCGACCGCACCGTCAGCGATCCCGTCGCCCGGCAGATCCTCGGCTATCCGGCCGTGTTCCTCGGCACCCGCCCGGAGACCGCCCCGGCGATGTACCACCTCATGAGCCACCTCGACCTCGTCGACGGGGTCCGCTATCCGGCCGGCGGCATGCACACGCTCATCACCGCGATCGCCGAACGCGCCCGCGACCTCGGGGTCGACATCCGCACCGAAGCCGAGGTCGTCTCACTGACCCACCACGAGCCCGTCCGGTGGCGGGGTCGTCTCGGCCTGCCGGGAAGGCGAGCGCAGCTGAGCGAGGTGCTCGCCCGCACCCGGGACGGGCTCGAAGCCTTCGATGCCGATGCCGTCGTCGCCGCCTGCGACCTCCACCACTTGGAGACCCGGCTGCTGCCCCGCAGACTCCAGACCCGCCCGGCAGCCAGCTGGAAGCGTGCCGACCCGGGGATGGGCGCGCTCGTCCTGCTGCTCGGCGTCGAGGGCCGGCTCGACAGGCTGGCGCATCACAATCTGCTCTTCACCTCTGACTGGGGCAAGAACTTCGACGCGATCTACCGCGACCGGCAGATCCCCGATCCGGCCTCGATCTACGTCTGCGCACCCTCGCGCACCGATCCCACGGTCGCACCGGACGGCTGTGAGAACCTCTTCGTCCTCGTCCCCTGGCCGGCCGACGCTTCCCTCCGCGCAGACGATCCCAACGTGCAGGCGTGCGCCGAGGCGACCATCCACCAGATCGCCCGCTGGACCGGCCACCCGGACCTGGCCGAGCGGCTGCAGGTGCGCCGCGTCATCGCCCCAGCTGACTACGCTCGTGACTTCCACGCCTGGTCCGGCACCGCTTTGGGGCCTGCGAACACGCTCATGCAGTCGATCTTCCTGCGCGGCCGGGTGCGCTCTGCCAAGGTCGCCAATCTCTTCTATGCAGGAGCCTTCACCGCACCCGGCGTCGGTCTGCCGATGTGCGTCATCAGTGCCGAGAACGTCCTCAAGGCCTTCCGCGGCGACCGCACCTCCGGTCCCCTGCCCGTTCCCGAGGCGGTGGACAGGTGAGCTTCGTTTACCTCGGCTGCCTGCTGTTCTCCATCGCGGGCATGGCGCTGCTCGACTGGCGCCACCAGCTGTTCTGGTTCGCCGACTGTAAGCGCGCGGCAATCGTCCACGGTGCAGGGCTGGCCGTGTTCCTCATGTGGGATGCCGCCGGGATCGTCTTCGGGGTGTTCTACCGCGGTGACAGCCCGTACATGACCGGCATCGAGCTCGCCCCGGAGCTGCCGGTCGAAGAGGTCTTCTTCCTCTTCTTCCTGTGCTGGGTCACGATGGTCGTCTTCACCGGTTCGATGCGCATCCTCACCCACCTGCGCAGCACCGATGAGCCCGGCCCCGAGCCGACGGGAACAGGCACACCAGGAACAGGCGGTGGCCGGCCGTGACCTATACGCTCATCAACCTCGTCTTCCTCATCCCCGCGCTCGGGCTGCTGTTCGCCGCCCTGCTGCGGCTGCGCAGCTCCGATCCCTCCTCGGCCCGGCTCGGCAGCCCGACCGATCCGGCCCACCGGCCCGCCACCTCGGCGCCGGCCGACCCGTCGATGACCGCCTCCCGGTCCCGGATCCACCAGCGGGCCCTGGCCATCACCGCAGCGCTGCTCATCGGGCTGACGATGATCTTCGACAACCTCATGATCGCCGCCGGCCTGTTCACCTACGACAACCATCTGGGCATCAGCATCGGGCTCATGCCGATCGAGGATCTCGCCTACACGATCGTCGCCGTCGCAGCGCTGCCGAGCCTGTGGCTGCTGCTCGGCTACCGCCGGAAACCACGCCGGCCCGAGGATGCCGACGGGCGGGCCGGGTCGTGAGCACACTCGGACTCCTGACCCGCACCTCGCGCCCGGTCTCCTGGGTCAACACCTCCTTCCCATTCGGGGCGGCCTATCTGCTCACCGGCGGCGGCGTCGACGCAGCGTTCGTGCTCGGCTGCCTGTTCTTCCTCATCCCGTACAACCTGGCGATGTACGGCATCAACGACGTCTTCGACTACGAATCCGACATCCGCAATCCGCGCAAGGGCGGCATCGAAGGCCACGTCACCGCCCCCAAGCACCACCGCACGATCCTCATCAGTGCGGCCGTGTCCTGCCTGCCGTTCCTCGCAGCACTCGTGGTCCTCGGCGACTGGCGGGCGAATGTCGTGCTGGCGATCAGCATGTTCGCCGTGGCCGCCTACAGCGTGCGCGGACTGCGGTTCAAGGAGATCCCGTTCCTCGACGCGGTGACCTCCTCAACCCACTTCTCCTCCCCGGCCTGGTACGGCCTGGCGCTCACCGGGGCGCCGCTCGACCGCAATGTGGCCGTCATCTTCGCGGCGTTCTTCATCTGGGGTGTGGCCAGCCAGGCCTTCGGTGCTGTGCAGGACATCGGACCCGACCGAGCCGGCGGGCTCGCCTCGATCGCCACCGTCATCGGGGCCCGGTCGACCGTGTGGCTGGCGACCGCGGCCTACATTGTCGCAGGCGTGCTGCTGCTCTACGCCGACTCGTTCCTTGTGCGCATCGCGGCGGTGCTCGCGCTGCCGTATGCGATCAACACCGGCCGGTTCGCTGGGCTCACCGACGAGAGCGCCGAGCGTGCCCGCGCCGGCTGGCGGGTGTTCCTGTGGCTGAACTACGTCGTCGGCTTCTGCGTCACGATGCTCATGATCGCCTCCGTCATGGGGTTCTGAGCCGCAGATCGAGCGTTCGCTGAGACGGCTGAAACGCCTGGCCAGACGTCCGTATACTGAAGCCCATGGTTCTTGTGCATCGCGCCCAGCAGGCGTTCCTGACAGCCCGTGCCCGCACCAAGCGCGTCGTCACCGACGTCAAGAACAATCCCGCCGCCCTCAAGGCGGCGATGAACGCCTGGCCGGTGTTCCTCGCCTCCGGTGTGCGGGTCCGCCACATCGCCCCCGACTGGACGTCCGCCCACATCGAGCTCAAGCAGGGCCGGATGAACATGAACTACGTCGGCACCCACTTCGGCGGCACGCTGTTCTCCATGAGCGACCCGTTCTGGATGATCCTCATGATGCACCGCCTCGGCAAGGACTACATCGTGTGGGATAAGGCCGGTGAGATCGACTTCAAGCGCCCCGGCCGCGGCACCGTCACCACCGAGATCCGCCTCGACGACGCCGCCGTCGAGGCGATGCGCGCCGAAGCCGACGCCGAGGGCAAGTCGCTCATGTGGTTCGAAAACGACATCGTCGACGCCTCCGGCACCGTCGTTGCCACGGTCCGCAAGCAGCTCTACGCCCGCCCGAAGAACCGCTGACCCCTCCCCCAGGAGCTCCATGTCCCGCCTGCACGTCATCGCCCTCGGCGGCACCATCGCCGCCACGAACTCCGGCACCGATTCCGCTTCAGGCGTCACCCCCTCGGTGAGCGCCAGTGAGATCGCCGCAGCCGCTGGCCTCGACACGCTGCCCGGCGGGGCCCCGGAGGTGACCTTCGATCAGGTCGCGCAGGTCGGCTCGGGCAGCATCACCCTCGGCATGCTCGACGCGGTCGTCGCCTCCGCCCGCCAGGCGCGCACTGACGGTGCCCGCGGTGTGGTCCTCACCCAGGGCACCGACACGCTGGCCGATTCCGCGTTCGTCCTCGCCCTCATCAACGACTCCGGCCTGCCGATCATCGCCACCGGCGCGATGCGCAACCCAACCCTGCCCGGTGCTGACGGCCCCGCCAACGTCCGCGCGGCAGCCCTGACCGCCCTCGACCCGCGCCTGGCCGGCCTGCCGAGCCTGCTCGTCTTCGCCGACGAGATCCACAGCCCGCTGACCGTCACGAAGGCGCACACCACCTCGGTCGCGGCCTTCGCCTCACCGGCGGCCGGGCCGCTGGGCTGGGTGAGCGAGGACCGCGTCATCCTCCAGCACATGCCCGCCACCCTGCCTGGCACCCTCACCGTGCCCGAGGCGGGCGGCACCGAGTCTGTCGAGGAGACTTCCGAACCGATCCCACCGCGGGTCGCGCTCGTGAGCGTCGGCTTCGACGACGACCTCGCCTACCTCGCAGGCCTACCCGCGGCAGGATATGCTGGCGCGGTCATCGCCGGCGTCGGCGGCGGGCATGTCTCGACCCGGGCGATCGACGCTGTTGCAGCACTCGCTGAGAAGATGCCGGTGGTGCTCGCCAGCCGCACCGGAGCCGGGGCGGTCCTCGAGCGCACCTACGGCTATCCGGGGGCGGAGATCGACCTGCTCTCCCGCGGCCTCATCCCCGCCGGGATGCTCGACGCCGATCGGGCCCGGCTGCTGCTCATCCTCGCGCTGCGCGCCGGTGTGCCGGCAGAGAAACTGCCCGAGGTCTTCGCCGCATTCCGCGGCTGACCCCGGGCAGTCCCGTGAAGCTCAGTCAGCTGAGCTGGTTCCGTCAGCTGTGATGACTCAGTCGGCGACCTTGATGATGGTCTTGCCGAAGTTCTTGCCGTTGAGCATCCCGATGAAGGTCTCCGGGGCGTTCTCCAGACCCTCGGTGACGTCTTCGCGGTAGCTGATCCTGCCTTCAGAGACCCACTGACCCATCTCTTCGAGGAAGTCGCGGTACATGTCACGCACGAACTCCATCTGGATGAAGCCGCGCAGCGTCAGGCTCTTGGTGAGCACATTGGCCATGAGCGCAGCCGAGCGATCCGGCCCCTCGGGGGCTTCGGTGCGGTTGTAGTTGGCGACGAGGCCGCACACCGGCACACGGGCGTAGGTGTTCAGCCGCGGCAGCACGGCATCCCACACATGCCCGCCGACGTTTTCGAAGTACACGTCGATGCCCTCGGGGACTGCTTCCTTCAGCCGGCCGCGCAGATCCGGCTCCTTGTGATCGAGTGCCACGTCGAAGCCGAGCTCCTTGAGGTATTCGACCTTCTGCGGCCCGCCGGCGATGCCGACGGTGCGGCAGCCCTTGATCTTGGCGATCTGCCCGACCGTCGAGCCGACCGGGCCGGTGGCTGCGGCGACGGCGACGGTCTCGCCCTCCTGGGGCTTGCCGATGGCCAGCAGGCCGGAGTATGCGGTGAAGCCGGTCATGCCGAGGATGCCGAGGTAGGCACTGGCCGGGGCGACGGACTCGTCGATGGCGAAGGCCTCCTTGCCGGTTGTGAGGCTGTACTCCTGCCAGCCGCCGTAGTTCTGCACGAGGTCGCCGACCTTGAGTTTCGGGTCATTGGATTCGACGACCTCGCCGACGGTGCCGCCGATGATGACGTCGCCGATCTCCAGCGGGGCGGCGTAGGACTTGGCATCGGACATCCGCCCGCGCATGTACGGGTCGAGTGAGAGGTAGCGGGTGCGCACGAGCGCCTGCCCCTCACCGGGGGTCGGGACTTCGCCCTCGTCGAACTGGAAGTCGTCTGCGACGGGCTCGCCGTGCGGACGGCGGGCTAGGCGGATGCTGCGATTGACGGTCATGGGTTCTCCTTTGCTGCGCTCGGCTGTCCTGCATTCGCAGAAATTTAGCGATCGAACGTCTGTTCAAGACTCTAACGGTCGTTCCGGCCGGCGTCGAGAGGCAAGGATGTGACTTCCGACCTGCTAGCGTCGAGATCATGACGAGTGCCCCCGCCCCGCGCACTGATGCCGAGATCCCAGCCTTCATCGCCGGCCTCGGCCTGCCCGGTCTGGCTGACATCCACATCCACTTCCTGCCCGAGCGGATGCTTGAGAAGGTGTGGGCGGTCTTCGACAACGCCGGTGAGGTCTACGGCCAGGACTGGCCGATCACCTACCGCTTCGACACCGCCACCCGGCTCTCGATCGCGCGCAGCTTCGGGATCCCGGCGATCCCGGCGCTGACGTACCCGCACAAGCCGGGGATGGCCGTCTGGCTCAATGGCTGGAACACGGACTTCGCTGCGGCTCATGACGATGTCATCCACTGCGGCACCCTCTATCCGGAGCCCGGCGTCGGCGACTACGTCCAGGCCGCCCTCGATGCTGGGGCCAGGCTGTTCAAGATGCATGTGCAGGTCGGCGACTACGCCCCGGACTCCGCGCTGCTGGATCCGGCCTGGGAGGCACTGGCCGCAGCGAGGGTGCCGGTCGTCATCCACGTGGGCTCCGGTCCGCGGCCGGGCACCTATACGGGCCCGGAGCATATGCGGCAGGTGCTGCGGAAGTTCCCGCAGCTCACGGCGGTCATCGCGCATATGGGGATGCCGGAGTATCACGAGTTCGCCGATCTGGCAGAGGAGTTCGACAACGTCCATCTCGACACGACGATGTTCGCCACCGACTTCACCAACCGGCTCGCCCCCTTCGACGACCGCTACGTCGGCCGGCTGGCGGAGCTGCGCGAGCGGGTTGTGCTCGGCTCGGACTTCCCGAACATCCCGTACCCGTATGCCCATCAGCTTGAGGCTCTCGTGCGGCTGGGCCTGGGAGACGAGTGGCTGCGCGCGGTTCTGTGGGACAACGGCGCCCGCCTGCTCGGCCTGCCGGCCCGCACACAGCCTCGCCAGTGAGTGCGCTTACGGCTGCTGTGGGCCGGTGGCGGCGCGCAGCAGCTGCCATTCCTCCTGCATCCACGGGCTGAACATGAACGGCACGCCGGCCACAGCGGCGTCGAGCTGTTCGGGTTCGACCCAGTCGTATTCGGCGACTTCGTCAGCGGCCGGGGCGAGGTCGCCGGTGAGCACAGCGGTGAAGACCGGGCAGATCTCGTTCTCCACCACGCCCGAGGCGTCGGTCGCCCGGTAGCGGTAGGCCGGCAGCGCTGTGGTGAGGTCGCGCAGTCGGCAGCCGAGCTCCTCGGCGGCGCGCCGGTGCACGGCGGCGGCGAGCGGTTCGCCGGGGCCCGGGTGTCCGCATAAGGCGTTGGTCCACACGCCCGGCCAGGTCTTCTTGCTCAGGGCGCGGCGGGTGAGCAGCACCCGGCCGGCGGTGTCGAAGACGAAGCAGGAGAACGCCTGGTGCAGCGGCGTGTCAGCGGTGTGCACGGTGGCTTTGTCTGCGGTGCCGAGTGCGGCACCGTCCTCGGAGACGAGCACCACCTGCTCGACCGGGTTCTGCCCGGTTCCCGCATCCGCAGCGCCTTGCCCGCCGTCCAATCCACCCCCGCTCGCTCCATCGCCTCGCGCCTCATCTGTGCCGGCGGTGATGATCTGGGCGACGATGTCGACGAGCGCGCTGTCCTGCCATGGGGCTGCGGCGATCTGCACACTGGCAGGGAACTGCGCCGTCGCCTGCCCGTCAGCACCGGGCAGCAGCCGTGGCAGCGCGTCGATGGGCATGCTCACCGCCGGCCAGCCGAGCACGTTGAACAGCTGCGAATAGGCCCGGAACGCCCAGCGCACACCCTGGTCGGCAGCCTCCCACGGCACCGGCTGGCAGCCCATCGTCGGGGTGAGGACGACATCGACCCGGGCGAACACCTCGGCTGCGGCGGCACGCAGTTCCGCACAGCCGGCCACCGCGCGCTCATAGTCAGCAGCGCTGACCGTCTGATCGTGTTCGATGTTCGCCCGCACCTGCGGCTGAAAGTCCCGGCGGCCAGCCTCCCATGCCGGGCGGTGGATGAGCCAGCTCTCCCGGGCGCGCATGGTCGAGTAGCTCTGGGCGGTCGCCGGGAGGTCGAAGGCGCCGGTGAGGTCGACGAGCTCGATCTGCCACCCCGTGGCGGCTGCGGCCGCGCAGCGCTGCTGAAGCCACGGCCGCACGCGGGCCTCGAACCACGCGCGATCATGGGCGAGGCCGCCGCCGGGGTGCGCCCCGGCACCCAGGTCGTCGGCGGCGAAGACGCCGATCCGCAGCACGCGGCGCCCCTCACCGGAGGCGAGGTCCGCCAGCCGCTGGTCTCCCACCTCGGGGGCGGGCACCGTGGCCTGTCCGGGAACCGGGCCGGGACAGGCTGCGGCGAACCGGGGCCACAGGGCGGCAAGCTCAGCTGGGGTGCGGGTGAAGAGGCCGACGGTGTCGAAGCTGTCTGACAGCGGGGCGACACCTGCGGTCGGGAGCCGGCCGAGCGTCGGCTTGAAGCCGACGATCCCCGCACACGCGGCCGGCACGCGCACGGATCCGGCTGTGTCCGTGCCGAGGGCGGCGGGCACGATGCCGGCGGCGACGGCGAGCGCGGAGCCGTAGCTGGAGCCCCCGGTGGTATAGCCGGGCCAGATCGGGTTGACGCCGCGGCCGTGCGTGCTCTCCTCGCCCATGATGCCGTAGGAGTGCTCCTGGCAGGTCGTCTTGGCCACCGGCACCAGGCCGAGGCGCTCGCACAGTTCGATGATCGCCGCCGAGGCGGTGGCCGGCTCCTCGGGTCGGACATGGGAGCCCATCGTGGTGAGGGAGCCGGCGATGTCGATGACGTCCTTGACCGCGATCGGCATGCCGGCAGCGCGCGGGTCGACCGGGAGCGTCTCGACGATGGCGTTGAGGTCGCGGCCGATCGTCTCACACGCCGCCAGCGCCTGGGCGACGGTGAGGGCGCGGATGGGCTGGCCGGCGGTGGTGCCACGGGGATTGTCCATAGTCCATTCGTACAGCATCTGCGGCCTGAGTGGGCGCTCATCCGATGGGGAGTATACCCGTTGTGCAGAAGTGTCCGGCACGGTGGTGTTCGGCTGGCAGATGTGTCTAGCTTCGAACTTGCGTTGACGACCGGTGCGGTGGGTTCTTGTCGGCAGGCTTGATCGCGGGATGGACCCTGGATGCCTGAGCTTTGAGGGAGCGTTGCGCCGCGGTGCAACTGAGGGATGTCCGACCAACTGCGTGCTTAGCGAGAACAGTGAAAGGTGGAGCATGCGTCTGTTTGACGGTCGCCCCTCACAACCCCTCCGGTCGGACTTGAGCCACTCAGCCACAGAGCTGGGGTCAATTGCAAAGGGTCCCTGTC
>NZ_JALXPM010000054.1:0-18259 GCF_025147615.1 Brevibacterium luteolum
AAACCGGTGCCTCGACGAGCAAACCACACCATCTTACTTGGCGCGCTCGATGATTTCAACGAGACGCCAGCGCTTGGTGGCTGACAGCGGACGGGTCTCGGCAATGCGGACGAGGTCGCCGATGCCGGCGGTGTTGTCCTCGTCGTGTGCCTTGAGCTTGCTCGTCGTGCGCATGATCTTGCCGTAGAGGCGGTGCATCTTGCGGTCTTCGACCTCGACGACGATGGTCTTGTTCATCTTGTCCGAAACGACGTAGCCGCGAGCGGTCTTGCGCGACCCGCGTTCCGGAGCGGCTTCAGCCTGTGCCGGCTGAGTCTTCTGCTCGGCCATTACTTATCCTCTTCCTTGGCAGCTGCCGGGTTCGAGCGGATCTCGAGCTCGCGCTCACGCAACACGGTGTAGATCCGTGCGATGTCGCGCCGGACGGCCTTGAGGCGTCCGTGGCTTTCGAGCTGACCAGTGGCGGACTGGAACCGGAGGTTGAACAGTTCGGCCTTGGCCTTCTTCAGTTCTTCGACAAGACGGTCATTGTCGAAGCCGTCGAGGGCGTCCATGTTGAGTTCCTTGGAACCGATCGCCATTGTCATTCACCACCTTCACGCGACACGATGCGAGCCTTGAGCGGAAGCTTGTGGATGGCCAGGCGCAGGGCCTCGCGTGCCACTTCTTCCGAAACGCCGGCGATCTCAAACATGATGCGACCCGGCTTGACGTTTGCAACCCACCACTCCGGAGAGCCCTTACCGGAACCCATACGGGTTTCGGCCGGCTTCTTGGTCAGCGGGCGGTCCGGGTAGATGTTGATCCAGACCTTGCCGCCACGCTTGATGTGACGGGTCATGGCGATACGCGCAGCTTCGATCTGACGGTTGGTGACGTAGGCCGGCTCGAGAGCCTGGATGCCGTAGTCACCGAACGCCACGGTCGTGCCGCCGGTCGCCAGTCCACGCCGCTTGGGGTGGTGCTGCTTGCGGTATTTCACTCGGCGAGGGATCAGCATGATCAGCCCTCCGATCCGGCCTGTGCAGCCGGAGCTGCGTCGGCAGTGTTGTCGTTCTTCTTCTGCTGGGCGTCGTTGCGACGTTCGCCGCCGCGACCGCGACCGCCGCGTCCACCGCGACCGCCGCGTCCACCGCGTCCTCCGCGGGGGCTCGGCTGTGCAGCTTCCTGTGCGGCGAGCTCCTTGTCGGTCATGTCGCCCTTGTAGATCCAGACCTTCACGCCGATGCGGCCGAAGGTGGTGTGCGCTTCGTACAGGCCGAAGTCGATGTTCGCGCGCAGGGTGTGCAGCGGCACACGGCCTTCGCGGTAGAACTCCGAACGGCTCATCTCAGCACCGCCGAGGCGGCCCGAGCACTGCACGCGGATGCCCTTGGCTCCAGCGCGCTGTGCCGACTGGATCGCCTTGCGCATTGCGCGGCGGAAGGCCACGCGGCTGGCGAGCTGCTCGGCAACACCCTGGGCGACGAGCTGTGCGTCGATCTCGGGGTTCTTGACCTCGAGGATGTTGAGCTGGATCTGCTTGCCGGTCAGCTTCTCGAGCTTGCCGCGGATGCGGTCGGCTTCCGCGCCGCGACGCCCGATGACGATGCCCGGGCGGGCGGTGTGGATGTCGACGCGCACACGGTCGCGGGTGCGCTCGATGTTGACCTTCGAGATGCCGGCGCGCTCGAGTCCATCGGAGAGCATCGCGCGGATCTTGACGTCTTCACCGACGTAGTCCTTGTAGCGCTGACCCGGCTTGGTCGAGTCGGCGAACCACTTGGACTTGTGGTCGGTGGTGATTCCGAGACGGAATCCATTGGGATTGATCTTCTGGCCCATCAGCGGTCTTCCTTCCGTCCGTCAGCGCTGGCGTCATCACCGGATGCGAGCACCACGGTGATGTGGCTGGTGCGCTTGTTGATGCGACCGGCGCGCCCCTGGGCACGCGGGCGGAACCGCTTCATGATCGGTCCTTCATCTACGAATGCTTCGGAGATGACCAGGTCGTCTTCGTTGAAGGCCTCACCGAGCTTGTCTGCCTTGATACGCGCATTGGCGATGCCGGAGGAGACCAGCTTGTAGATCGGTTCGGAGGCCGACTGCTCTGCAAACTTCAGCACCGCGAGGGCTTCGGTCGCCTGCTGACCACGAATGAGGTCAACGACGCGACGAGCCTTCTGAGGCGTGACACGCAGGTAGCGTGCTTTCGCCGTGGCTTCCATCGTTTCCTTCTTTCTCTCTGCCGATCGTCAGGCAGCGCCTCAGCGGCGCTTGCCCTTCCGATCGTCCTTGTCGTGGCCGCGGAACGTCCGCGTCGGGGCGAATTCGCCGAGCTTGTGCCCGACCATGGATTCGGTGATGAACACCGGAACGTGCTTGCGTCCGTCGTGCACGGCGATCGTGTGTCCCAGGAAGTCCGGGATGATCATCGAGCGACGGGACCACGTCTTGATGACGTTCTTGGTGCCCTTTTCGTTCTGAGCATCAACCTTCTTGAAGAGGTGCTCGTCAACGAAGGGGCCCTTTTTCAGACTACGAGGCATGTTTCAGGCTCCCTATCAACGCTTCTTGCCGGTACGGCGGCGACGCACGATGAGCTTGTCGCTTTCCTTGTTGGGGCGGCGGGTACGGCCTTCCGGCTGACCCCACGGGCTGACCGGGTGACGGCCACCGGAGGTCTTGCCCTCGCCACCACCATGCGGGTGGTCCACCGGGTTCATGACGACACCGCGGACGGTCGGGCGCTTGCCCTTCCACCGCATACGGCCGGCCTTGCCCCAGCTGATGTTGGACTGCTCGGCGTTGCCGACCTCGCCGACCGTGGCACGGCAGCGGGCGTCGACGTTGCGGATTTCGCCCGACGGCATACGCAGCTGAGCGTAGGGGCCGTACTTGGCGACGAGCTGAACCGATGCGCCGGCGGAGCGGGCGATCTTCGCACCGCCGCCCGGACGCAGCTCGACTGCGTGGACCACGGTACCGACCGGGATGTTGCGCAGTGCGAGGTTGTTGCCCGGCTTGATGTCAGCCGACGGTCCGGCTTCGATGCGGTCGTTCTGCTTGAGCTTGTCCGGGGCGATGATGTAGCGCTTCTCCCCGTCTGCGTAGTGCAGCAGCGCGATGCGAGCCGTGCGGTTCGGATCGTATTCGATGTGCGCAACACGTGCCGGCACGCCGTCCTTGTCATGGCGACGGAAGTCGATGACACGGTACTGGCGCTTGTGGCCTCCGCCCTGGTGGCGGGTCGTGATGCGTCCCTGGCTGTTGCGTCCGCCCTTCTTGGGCAGCGGACGCAGAAGCGACTTCTCCGGCGTAGACCGGGTCACTTCTACAAAGTCGGCGACCGATGAGCCGCGGCGGCCCGGGGTCGTCGGCTTGTGCTTACGGATTCCCATGAGTCTCTATCCTTCTTCAGGTCTGACCGCTCTTAGAGCGATCCGCCGAAAATGTCGATCGAACCTTCCTTGAGGGCGACGATGGCACGCTTGGTGTCATTGCGCTTGCCCCAGCCGGTGCGGGTGCGGCGGCGCTTGCCCTCACGGTTGAGGGTGTTCACCGATGCCACCTTGACACCGAAGATCGATTCGATTGCGTACTTGATCTCAGTCTTGTTCGAACGCGGGTCCACCAGGAAGGTGTACTTGCCTTCGTCCATCAGCGCGTAGGTCTTCTCAGACACGACGGGCGCGATGATGATGTCGCGTGGGTCCTTGAACGTGACGCTCATTTGGCTTCCTCCTCACCGGACTCAGCCGTGGTCTTCTTAGCGGCCGACATGTCGAGGAAGCGCTGCAGAGCGGCTTCGGTGAAGACGATGTCGTCAGCCATGAGGACGTCGTAGGTGTTGAGCTGTTCGGCAGTGAGCACGTGAACCTTGGGCAGGTTGCGCACGCTGCGCTCGGTGAGGTCATCACCGCGCTCGATCACCACGAGCTTGTTCGGCCGTGTCGAGATGTTCTCCAGGGCTGCGCGTGCCTGCTTCGTCGAGGGCTTCTCACCGTCGACGAGAGCGCTGACCACGAAGATCTGGTCGAGGCGGGCGCGGTCGGACAGGGCGCCGCGCAGGGCAGCGGCCTTCATCTTCTTGGGGGTGCGCTGCGAGTAGTCACGCGGCACCGGGCCGTGGACGATGCCGCCGCCGGCGTACTGCGGTGCGCGGATCGAACCCTGGCGGGCGTTGCCGGTGCCCTTCTGGCGGTACGGCTTGCGGCCGCCGCCGCGCACTTCAGCGCGGGTCTTGGTCTTGTGGGTGCCCTGACGTGCGGCAGCCATCTGAGCCACCACAACCTGGTGGATGAGCGGCACATTGGTCTGGATGCCGAAGACTGCTGCGGGCAGCTCAGCGGATCCGGACTTCTTGCCGGCGGCGTCGAGGACGTCGATGGTCTTGGTTTCAGTCATCTCTCTCAGGCCTCCTTCGCTGCGGAGCGAACGAGCACGACTGCTCCCTTGGGGCCGGGGACGGCGCCCTTGATGAGGAGCAGGTTGTTGTCGGTGTCGACAGCGTGGATCGTCAGGTTCTGGGTGGTGCGGCGCACATTGCCCATGCGTCCGGCCATCCGCATGCCCTTGAAGACGCGACCGGGGGTAGCAGCCCCGCCGATCGAGCCGGCCTTGCGGTGGTTGCGGTGCTGGCCGTGCGAGGCTCCGACACCGGCGAAGTTGTGGCGCTTCATGACACCAGCGGTGCCCTTGCCCTTGCTGGTGGCAGTCACGTCGACCTTGGCGCCGGCCTCGAACACGTCGATGCCCAGCTCCTGGCCGAGTTCATACTCAGCAGCATCGGAGGTGCGCAGTTCGACCAGGTGGCGACGCGGAGCGACACCGGCCTTCTCGAAGTGGCCGGAGGTCGGCTTGTCGACCTTGCGCGGGTCGATCTCACCGAAGCCGAGCTGGACGGCCGAGTAGCCGTCGACGTCTTCGCTGCGGATCTGGGTGACGACGTTGGCGTCAGCCTTGACCACAGTGACCGGAACAAGGTTGGCGTTTTCGTCCCACACCTGGGTCATGCCTAGCTTGGTGCCCATGAGGCCCTTGACGGCACGCGTGGTGGGGAGCGGCTGTGAACGGGTGTTGGCCATTACTCCCCCTTAGAGCTTGATCTCGATGTTGACGTCATCGGCAAGGTCGAGGCGCATGAGCGAATCGACGGCCTTCGGCGTCGGGTCAACGATGTCGATGAGGCGCTTGTGGGTGCGCATCTCGAAGTGCTCGCGGCTGTCCTTGTACTTGTGCGGCGAACGGATGACGCAGTACACGTTCTTCTCCGTCGGCAGCGGCACTGGGCCCACAACCGTAGCTCCCGCGCGCGTCACAGTGTCCACGATCTTGCGTGCTGCACTGTCGATGACGGCGTGGTCGTACGACTTGAGCCGAATGCGGATCTTCTGTCCCGCCATGGCTTCGTCTCTTTCTGTTGGTCCTCCGGCCATCAACCATGGTCCGTACGGATCGCATGGTCTGCGCCGGCTTGCTGTGACCGACCCCCGAGGTCGGGCGTGTCGTCTTTGCCTTCCGGCTGAACGTACGCGCATTCATCAAATGGCTGCCCGGTGCAAGCGAACCCGGATCATCCAGATTCTTCCGGTCGATTCTGGGCTGTTCGCGGCACAGCGGCCGCAGTGCAGGGGTCATCTGCCCAAAACGCAACTTGTCTATACTGTCACAGCGCTCACCGGGAGGCAAATCGGGCACCCTACCACACCGGGCAGCGCCGCGTGAGCTTCCGCACGCAGGCGCGTCACACCTCGGGCGCGGACAGCGAAGCGCACCCGGCACGATACCGGGTGCGCTCACGCGTTGGCAGCCGAGGCCGGCTGCAGGTCAGTTCGAGACGATCGAGCCCTCTTCGGACTGCGCGCGCTCGAGTGCGCGCTTGCGCTGCTCCTCGACGCGCTTGCTGATCTCGCGGGCGCGGTCCTCATCGCGGGTGAGGTTCTCTCCTGTCTCGGGGTTGAAGACCATGACATCAGCCGGGTCGAACCACAGCTCGACGTCATCGCCCTCACGGACCTGCGAGCTCGGTTCGAGCGCGGCGACGACCTGCGGGCGCATGCCCTCGCCGTCGAGGTCGCGGTCGAGTTCGTCGAGTGCCTCCTGCACCTCGGGCTTGGGCTCAAAGGGCAGGTAGGCGTAGATCTCGTTGCCCAGCCATTCGGTGACGTCGACCTTCGCGGTGATGACGGCACCGCGGTCGCGCTCATCGGCGTCCATCAGGGTGGCATCGCGGAAGGCCTCGGGCCGGATGCCGGCGATGAGCAGCTGCGGGGCATCCTTCAGGCCCTTGGCCCGCTTGCCCGGCAGCTCGAAGTCGCCGAACGGCGAGCTGAGGCGGCCGTCGACGTACTCGACGGGCAGGAAGTTCATCGACGGGGAGCCGATGAAGCCGGCGACGAAGAGATTGAGCGGCTCGCGGTAGAGCTCCTGCGGGCTGGCGTACTGCTGGAGTGCGCCGCGCTTGAGGACGGCGACCTTGTCGCCGAGCGTCATCGCCTCGGTCTGGTCGTGGGTGACGTAGACGGTGGTGACGCCGAGCTGGCGCTGCATGCGCGCGATCTCCGTGCGCATCTGGCCGCGCAGCTTCGCATCGAGGTTCGACAGCGGCTCATCGAACAGGAACGCCTTGGCATCGCGGACGATCGCCCGGCCCATCGCCACACGCTGGCGCTGGCCGCCGGAGAGGTTGGCCGGCTTGCGCTGCAGGTGCTCGCCGAGTTCGAGCATCTTCGCCGCGCGCTCGACGCGCGCGCTCACCTCGTTCTCGTCGTAGTGCTCCTTGTTCAGCCGCAGCGGGAAGGCGATGTTCTCGTACACCGTCAGGTGCGGGTACAGGGCGTAGTTCTGGAACACCATCGACAGGTCGCGGTCGCGCGGCGGCAGGTCGTTGACCCGCTTGCCGTCGATGAACAGGTCGCCTTCGGTGATGTCCTCCAGGCCGACGATCATCCGCAGCAGGGTCGACTTGCCGGAGCCGGAGGGGCCGACGAGGATGACGAACTCGCCGTTGTCGATGCTCAGCGACACGTCGTTGACGGCCGGGAAGCCGTCGCCGTAGCGCTTGACGATGTTCTTGAGTTCGATTTCAGCCATCTTGATCTCCTGAATGGGGTGCCGAAGCTGTGAGTGCCGCGCGGTCGTCGGCCGCTGCCGAGGTGGTGGTGCGGGTCATCCCTTCACCGCACCCGAGGTCAGGCCGGAGACGATCTGGCGCTGGAAGACGAGGACGATGATGATGACCGGGATGGTCACGACGATCGCGGCCGCGGCGATCGCACCGGCCGGCTCCTCGAACTGGCTGGCGCCGGTGAAGAACGACAGCGCCGCCGGGACCGGGCGGGCCGCTGAGGTCGAGGTCAGCGAGATGCCGTAGAGGAAGTCGTTCCAGGCGATGAAGAACGCGATGATCGCAGTCGTGAACACGCCGGGGGCAGCCAGTGGGACGATGACCTTGCGGAAGGCCTGGAAAGACTTCGCACCGTCGACCTGGGCGGCCTGCTCGAGTTCCCACGGGATCTGCTGGAAGAACGAGGTCAGCGTCCAGATCGAGATCGGCAGGGTCAGCGACAGGTACGGGATGATGAGGCCCAGCCAGGTGTCGTAGAGCCCGACGACCGACCACAGGTTGAACAGCGGGGTGACCAGCGAGATGACCGGGAAGACCGTGACCGCCAGTGACATGTAGAGGACGAACCGCTTGCCGGGGAATTCCAGCCGGGCGATCGCGTAGGCGGCCAGGGTGGAGAGGATGACGGCGATGAGCGTGGCGATGAGGCAGATCGCGATCGAGTTGCGCAGCGCCGGCAGGAACAGGTCGCGTGCCGCCCCGTTGATGATGAGGTCGTAGTTCTCCCAGCTGATCTCCGTAGGCCAGAACTGGCGGTTGGAGATGTCAGCTGAGCTCTTGAGCGACAGCGACAGGGTCCACACCACCGGGAACAGCGCCCACAGCCCGATGAGGATGAAGGCGGCGATCCAGCCGACGGTGGCCAGCGGTGTCTTCTTGCCGGAATCCATGTCCTACTCCTTCCCTGCACCGAGGTTGACGTTGAAGCCCTTGATGAACAGCAGGCAGATGAGGCCCACGGCGATGAACAGCAGCACGGACACTGCCGAACCGAGGCCGGTCTGCAGCTGCGAGATCGTCTGGTCATACGCCAGCGAGGACACGGTGGCCGTCCCGTTGGCGCCCTCGGTCATAACGAACACCGAGTCGAAGATGCGGAAGGCCTCAAGGGTGCGGAACATGAGCGCGACCATGATCGAGGCCTTCATGTTCGGCAGGGTCACCCGCACGAGGCGCTGCCAGCGGCTGGCGCCGTCGACGGTGGCTGCTTCGAGCATGTCGCCGGGGATCTGGGCGAGGCCGGCGAGCATGAGCAGTGAGATGAACGGGGTGGTCTTCCAGATCTCTGCCAGGGAGATGACGGCGAAGGAGGACCAGAAGTTGCCGAACCAGTCGAAGCTCTCCATCCCCAGCCAGGTGCCGACGAAGCCGGTGCCCAGGTCGAAGGCGTACTTCCAGGAGAACGCCGCGACGACGGTGATGATGCCGTAGGGGATGAGGATGATCGTGCGGATCGGCCCACGGATGGCCTTGAGCGCGTTGAGCATGACAACGGCGAACGCGAAGCCGAGCACGAGCTCGACGGCAACGGTGAAGACGGTGATGAGCAGGGTGAACCCGAGCGTCTGCCACCACAGCGGGTCGGTCAGCACGGTGACGTAGTTCAGGCCCCAGTTGAAGTAGGCGTTGTCCGGGTCGGTCAGCCGCTTGTTGAAGAAGGACTGGTAGACCGCCTGCAGGATCGGGTAGCCGGTCACCAGCAGCAGCACGGCTCCGGCCGGCCAGGCGAGCAGGAGGCCCAGGCGCGCCTCGTCCTTCGTTCGCTGGGACTTGTGCGCCTTGGACTGCTTCTTGCCCGCCGCCGAGGCGCCCTGTCCTGGAGCGGAGTCCGTCGCCTCGGTCTTGGAGGTCGTGAGCAGGTGTGTGTCGTCGTTGGTCACAGCAGCGCCTCTCCACGCAGGATCTCGAGGATGAGATCGGCTGAGGTCTTCGGTGTGCTCTGGGGGCTGACGTCAGCCGGCGGGTGCCAGGATCGCTGGATGCCGCCGGTGATGCCGTTGTAGTACGGCGAGATCGGCCGGGACTTCGCCACTTCGAGCGAGTCGAGGATCGCATCCGAGTACGGGGCCTCCTCCTGCACCTTCGGATCGTCGAAGGCGGCGCGGGTGGCCGGCGGCAGTCCGTCGGTGATGTAGTACTCGGACTGCTTCTCCGTCTCACGGATGCAGCTGATCGCTTCGAAGGCTTCGTCCTGGTGGTCGGAGAACGCGCCGACGGCGAGCTTGCCGCCGCCGAGCGGTGCGGCTCCCGGCGTACCCTCTTCGACGGCGGGGTACTGCGCCCAGCCGACGTCGTCGAAGACCTCCTGGTCGAGGCTGCCGTCCTCGACGGCGGCCTTCATGGCTGGGTAGACGAAGGGCCAGTTGACCATGAATCCGCCGTTCTCCCCTTGGAAGCGCAGCATAGCGCCCTGCTCGTCGAGGTTGGAGAAGTTCGGTCCGCCCAGGCCCTCAGACCCGATCGTGTCGACGATCTCTGCAGCCTTCTCCCCAGCTGGGGAGTCGAGTCCGAGTTCGGTGTCCTCGGGTTCGGCTTCGGGATCCTTGATGATCGGCTCGCCCTGGGATTCGTACAGCGCGTTGACCCACACGGTCAGGGATTCGGCGCGGATGCCCTGGGCGCCGATCTCCTTGTCCTGGTCCTTGGCAGCTTCGATGATCTGATCCCAGGTCACCGGCTTGGACATGTCGAGGCCGGCCGCCTCGGCGACGGATTTGCGGTACCACAGGATCTGGGTGTTGGCCTGGACGGGGGCGACGACGAGCTGGTCCTCCCACATCGAGGACTCGACTGCCGCCTCGACGACGTCGTCGGTGAATTCGTCGACGTACTCCTCGGGCACCGGGGCGATGAAGCCGGCGTTGGCGAACTCGGGCACGTAGACGGTGTCGATGCTCATGATGTCGATCGAGTTGTCTTTGGAGGCGAGCCTTCGGATGAGCTGCTCGCGCTGACCGGCTGCGTCGCTGGGCAGCATCGAGGTCTGGATCGTGTACTTGCCCCCGGAGGCCTCGGTGCAGGCTTCGGCCATCGCCGCCTTGCCGCCGTTGTCAGGGTCGATGTACCACGTCAGCGTCTTCGCGTCCTCCTGCGTGCCGCAGCCGCTGAGGGCCATGAGCGTCGCTGTCGCCATCGCCGCTCCGGCCAGCAGCCGGGTCCTGCGGCGGCGGGATGGATCCGTCATCAGCGCTCCTCCAGCCTTCCGTCTCGCGGTTCTTGCGAACCTCGCCGGTGCCGTGCAGCCCTGTGCGGTGCATTGAGGAATCCTGCAAGACACATCACAATCCTGGTCTCACCTTAGCGGAGAATCGGCGAACGCGTGGGAAGAGCCGACCAGAAGACCAGATGAGGGCGCTGGATGCACGAAGCCCCGGGAGTCGGAATGACTCCCGGGGCTTCAGTGTGATCGTGTGTCGATCACATCAGCTGATCAGTGATCAGGCGATGATCTCGGTGACACGGCCGGCGCCGACGGTGCGGCCGCCCTCGCGGATGGCGAAGCGCAGGCCCTCTTCCATAGCGATCGGCTGGATGAGCTCAACGGTCATCTCAACGTTGTCGCCCGGCATGACCATCTCGGTGCCTTCCGGCAGCTCGATGACGCCGGTGACGTCGGTGGTACGGAAGTAGAACTGCGGGCGGTAGTTGGAGTAGAACGGGTTGTGACGTCCGCCCTCTTCCTTCTGCAGGATGTAGACCTGGCCCTTGAACTTCGTGTGCGGGGTGATCGAGCCCGGCTTGCAGATGACCTGGCCGCGCTCGACGTCCTCGCGCTTGGTGCCGCGGAGCAGGAGGCCGACGTTCTCACCGGCGCGAGCGTCCGGCAGGGTCTTGCGGAACATCTCGATGGCGGTGACGGTGGTCTTCTGCGACTGCGGCTTGATGCCGACGATCTCGATTTCCTCGTTCGGCAGCAGCACGCCGCGCTCCACACGACCGGTCACGACGGTGCCGCGGCCGGTGATGGTGAAGACGTCCTCGACAGGCATGAGGAACGGCTTGTCGATGTCGCGCTCCGGCTCCGGAACGTTCTCGTCGACGGCGTCCATGAGGTCCTCGACGGTCTTGACCCACTCCGGGTCGCCTTCGAGAGCCTTGAGAGCCGAGACGCGGACGATCGGGGCGTCCTCGTCGAAGTCCTGCGAACCGAGCAGGTCGCGGATCTCCATCTCGACGAGCTCGAGCATCTCATCAGCGTCGTCGCCGTACTCAGCGAGTGCGGCGTCGGTCTTGTTGAGAGCGACGAGCAGGTACGGAACGTTGACCTGGCGAGCGAGCAGGACGTGCTCGCGGGTCTGCGCCATGATGCCGTCGGTGGCGGCGATCACGAGGATCGCGCCGTCCATCTGAGCGGCACCGGTGATCATGTTCTTGATGTAGTCAGCGTGGCCCGGGGCGTCGACGTG
This sequence comes from Brevibacterium luteolum, assembly GCF_025147615.1. Taxonomy (NCBI): domain Bacteria; kingdom Bacillati; phylum Actinomycetota; class Actinomycetes; order Micrococcales; family Brevibacteriaceae; genus Brevibacterium; species Brevibacterium luteolum. The sequence continues at coordinate 11,515 of NZ_JALXPM010000054.1, forward strand.
TGCGTAGTGACGCTTCTCGGTCTCGTACTCAACGTGCGAGACGTTGATGGTGATGCCGCGCTGCTTCTCTTCCGGCGCGTTGTCGACCTGGTCGAAGGCCTGAGCCTGGTTCAGGTCCGGGTACTTGTTTGCCAGAACGTTCGTGATAGCCGCGGTCAGAGTCGTCTTACCGTGGTCAACGTGACCAATGGTACCGATGTTGACGTGCGGCTTAGTCCTGTCGAAACTAGCCTTTGCCACTGGGTTCCTCCTCGTGGTTGGTTCGGGACATGCGGTTCATGTCCCGCGCCTCTTCTGTTGTTGACAGCTGCCGGCTGGCGCCAGCAGCAACGGGCGAGATTACTCTTCGCCGCGGGTCTTCTGGATGATCTCGTCGGCGACAGCCTTCGGGACCTCCGCATAGCTATGGAACTGCATCGAGTACATGGCACGACCCTGGGTCTTCGACCGCAGGTCGCCGATGTAGCCGAACATCTCCGACAGCGGAACATGCGCACGGACAACCTTAACGCCTGTGGCATCCTCCATCGACTGGATCTGTCCGCGCCGCGAGTTCAGGTCGCCGATGACGTCACCCATGTATTCCTCAGGGGTGCGCACCTCGACCTCCATGAGCGGTTCGAGCAGAGCCGGGCTCGCCTTCTGGACGGCCTCCTTGAGGACCATCGAGCCGGCGATCTTGAACGCCATCTCCGAGGAGTCGACATCGTGGTACTGGCCGTCCACAAGGGTGGCCTTGATGCCGACCAGCGGGTAGCCGGCCAGCACGCCCATCTGCATGGCATCCTGGATGCCCTGGTCGACGCTCGGGATGTACTCGCGCGGCACGCGGCCGCCGGTGATGGCATTCTCGAATTCGTAGATCTGGTCGCCAGTGACCTCCATGGGCTCAATGGTGACCTGCACCTTGGCGAACTGGCCGGAACCGCCAGTCTGCTTCTTGTGCGTGTAGTCGGCCTTCTCCACCTTGCGGCGGATGGTCTCGCGATAGGCGACCTGCGGCTTGCCGATGTTGGCCTCGACCTTGAATTCGCGCTTCATACGGTCGACGAACACATCGAGGTGCAGCTCGCCCATGCCGCCGATCTCGGTCTGTCCCGTCTCCTCATTGAGGTTGACGGTGAAGGTCGGATCCTCCTTGACCAGCTTCTGGATCGCGGTCGAGAGCTTCTCCTGGTCGCCCTTGGTCTTCGGCTCGATGGAGACGAAGATGACGGGCTCCGGGAAGGACATCGACTCGAGCACGACCGGCTGCTGCGGGTCGCACAGGGTGTCGCCGGTGGTGGTCTCCTTGAGGCCGATGAAGGCATAGATGTGTCCGGCGACTGCTTCCTCGACAGGGTTCTCCTTGTTCGAGTGCATCTGGAACATCTTGCCGACGCGCTCCTTCTTGCCGCTGGTCGTGTTGAGCACCTGCTCACCCGACTTCACGGTTCCGGAGTACACGCGGACGTAAGTCAGCGTTCCGAAGAACGGGTGGCTGGCGACCTTGAAGGCCAGACCGGCGAACGGTCCGTCCTTGCGCGGTTCGCGGGTAACGACCTCGTCCTCCTTGCCGGGGGCATAGCCTTCAACAGCCGGGACGTCGAGCGGGCTCGGGAGGTAGTCGATGACGGCGTTGAGCACGAGCTGGATGCCCTTGTTCTTGAACGCCGAACCGCACATCACCGGGAACGCCTCAGAGGAGATGGTCAGCTGGCGGATGCCGGCCTTGAGCTCGTCGATGGTGAGCTCGCCCTCTTCGAGGTACCTGTCCATGAGCTCTTCGCTGGCCTCAGCGACATCCTCCATGAGGTTCGCGCGCATCTCCTCGGCGCGTGCCTTGAGCTCCTCGGGGATCTCGATCTCGACCATGTCCTGGCCCATCTTCGACTCGTCGGGCCATTCCCAGGCCTTCATCTCAACGAGGTCGATGACAGCACGGAAGTCGGACTCAGCACCGATCGGCAGCTGGATGACCAGCGGCTTGGCGCCGAGGCGCTCACGGATGGTCTTGACGGTGAAGTCGAAGTCGGCACCGAGCTTGTCCATCTTGTTGACGAAGCACACGCGCGGAACGTCGTACTTGTCAGCCTGACGCCACACGGTCTCAGACTGCGGCTCAACGCCTTCCTTGCCGTCGAACACGGCAACGGCACCGTCGAGCACGCGCAGCGAGCGCTCCACCTCGACGGTGAAGTCGACGTGGCCCGGGGTGTCGATGATGTTGATCTGGTTATCTTCCCAGTAGCAGGTGGTGGCAGCCGAGGTGATCGTGATGCCGCGCTCCTGCTCCTGCTCCATCCAGTCCATCGTCGAGGCGCCGTCGTGGGTCTCGCCGAGCTTGTAGTTCACACCGGTGTAGAACAGGATGCGTTCGGTGGTGGTGGTCTTACCGGCATCGATGTGAGCCATGATGCCGATGTTGCGGACCTTCTTGAGGTCAGTCAGCACGTCGAGTGCCACGGTGTCTCTCTTCCGTCTCGTTGAGTTGGACAGCTGGCCGGACCAGATCGCACCGGTCCGGCCCAGCGTCGCTTACCAGCGGTAGTGGGCGAAGGCCTTGTTGGACTCGGCCATCTTGTGCATGTCCTCGCGGCGCTTCACAGCGGCGCCCAGACCGTTGCTCGCATCCAGGATCTCGTTCTGGAGGCGATCGGTCATGGTCTTTTCACGGCGCTGCCGGGCGAAGCCGACGAGCCACCGCAGAGCGAGGGTGGTCGAGCGCGCTGCACGCACCTCGACCGGCACCTGGTAGGTCGCACCGCCGACACGGCGCGAGCGGACCTCGAGCGCCGGGCGGATGTTGTCCAGGGCCTTCTTGAGCAGCGAAACCGCGTCGGTGTTGGCCTTCTCAGCGGCGGCTTCGAGGGCGCCGTAGACGATGCGCTCAGCGGTGGAGCGCTTGCCGTCGAGGAGCACCTTGTTGATGAGCTGGGTGACCAGCGGCGAGTGGTAGACCGGGTCGATGCCGACCGGTCGCTTGGGGGCGGGACCCTTACGTGGCATTACTTCTTCTCCCTCTTGGCTCCGTAACGGCTGCGTGCCTGCTGGCGGCCCTTGACACCCTGGGTGTCGAGCGATCCGCGCACGATCTTGTAGCGCACGCCGGGGAGGTCCTTGACGCGGCCTCCGCGGACCAGCACGATCGAGTGCTCCTGCAGGTTGTGGCCCTCGCCCGGAATGTAGGCGGTCACCTCGATCTGGCTGGAGAGCTTGACACGTGCGACCTTGCGCAGTGCCGAGTTCGGCTTCTTGGGAGTGGTGGTGTACACACGCGTGCACACGCCGCGGCGCTGCGGGCTGCCCTTGAGGGCAGGCGTCGCGTTCTTCGCGGCCTTGTCGTGCCGGCCCTTGCGGACCAGCTGCTGGATTGTAGGCACTGAATATTCTCCGATGCTTCTCGATATACCTAAGTCCGATGGCGATCACAGCGCCTGCTGTGCCGTCCGCACCCTCGGACATGTCCTGCTGGGAGCGGGTGAAGCTGCCTGCCCGTCCCCAGTCCCCCGCGAGTCCCCGCTGCATCCGGAACCGGATGTGCCATGATGGCAGGGCGCCCTTGTCGAGCTGCCGAAACAGCCAGTCAGAGAACCGATGGGGCCTTGCGGCCTGCATGACACCGCCCGCGGCTGCTCCTCGTCACCCGGTGCGGAGCGGGTGACACAGCCTCGTGCGCGCATGCGGACACGATCTGATCACAATCAGTCACAGTACAGCCTAGACGGTGGCGGCGCCGCCGGTCAAAACGACCTCAACGCCAGGTTCCGCGCGGGGATTCCACTTCCGGAGAGGCAGTGGGCTGCGCCACAGACACCGCAGCCGCCGGCGTTACGCGCAGGTCACGTTCCGTTCGCCGGGCTTGGTTATGCTGGGCACATGTCCGACCTCGTACCCCGCGCCGGCGACAGCGACCGGCCCCGCAAGCTGCGCGCCAGTGATCAGGACCGCGACGCCGTCCTCGACGTCCTCTCCTCCGCCCACGCCTCCGGCCGGCTCGACCCCACGGAGCTCGATGAGCGGCAGGAGGCGACGATGGCAACGAAGTTCCTCGCTGAGCTCCCCGAGCTCATCGACGATCTGCCCGAAGGCGATGAGCTCGTCGCCCGGCTGCGCGCCGAGGCCGGAATCGATCCCGGGCCCTCTGCCTCGGGCACGGCGGTGGCGCACCGCCGCAAGCACATCCCGCCGGCCAAGCCCGGCACCGGCAAGCCCGTGTACGACGTCGCGGTGCTCGGGGGCTCAGCGAAGACGATCGTCGCCGGCACCTCGAAGGTCGAGACGTATGCGCTTATGGGCGGCAGCGAGATCTACCTGCACGAGGTGATGGGTCCCGGCGTCGAGCTCAAGCTGACGAACATCTCGGTCATGGCCGGGCATGACATCTACGTGCCGGGCGGGGTCAGGATCATCGACAACACGGTCAACTTCCTCGCCGGCAACGACATCGCCCGCAACGCCCAGGGCGACGGCTCCAACGGCACCCTCATCCTCGACGGCTTCAACCTCATGGCCGGCCACGACGTCAAGCTCGACCCGAACTGGACTCCCGAAAACCGCTGAGTGGCCCCGGTATCTGATCTCATCCCGAACCTGACACCGACCCGAGAGGACTCTCAGTGAACATCGGCATTCTGACCTCCGGCGGCGACTGCCCCGGTCTCAACGCGGTCATCCGCGGGGCCGTGCGCAAGGGCATCCGCCAGTACGGTTACAGCTTCTCCGCGATCCGCGACGGCTGGCGCGGGCTGCTGGAAGACGACATCCATCCGCTGCACATGGTCGACGTCCGCGGCATCGGCGCCCGCGGCGGCACTATCCTCGGAACCTCCCGCACGCACCCGTACTCAGGCGGAGGGCCGGAGCGGATGCGCGAAGTGATGGCCGAGCGCGGCATCGACGCCGTCATCGCGATCGGCGGTGAGGGCACGCTGGCCGGCGCCTCGCGGCTGGCAGATGACGAGGGGCTGCCGGTCGTCGGCGTGCCGAAGACGATTGACAACGACCTCGACAACACCGACTACACCTTCGGGTTCGACACCGCACAGGAGATCGCCACCGAGGCGATCGACCGACTGCGCACGACAGCCGAAAGCCACCACCGCTGCATGGTGCTCGAGGTCATGGGACGCAACGTCGGCTGGATCGCATTGCAGTCGGGCATGGCCGGTGGCGCGCACGCCATCCTCATCCCGGAGTTCCCGGTCGGCTACGAGCAGATCTGCGAATGGGTTCGCTCGGCCTGGGATCGCGGACGCGCCCCGCTCGTCGTCGTCGCCGAGGGCTTCGTGCCCGAGGATCTCGACGACCAGGTCTCGGAGGCCGGTCTCGACAAGCACGGCCGGGTGCGCCTGGGCGGCATCGGCAACCACCTCGCCCCGATCATCGAAGAGCGCACCGGCTTGGAGACCCGCGCGGTGACGCTCGGCCACTTGCAGCGCGGCGGCTCCCCGACGGCCTACGACCGGGTGCTCGCCACCCGGCTCGGAATGGCCGCCGTCGACCTGTGCCACGACGCCGGCTGGGGTCAGATGGCAAGCCTGACGGGCACCGACATCATCCGGGTGCCGATGGCCGAGGCCGTCGACCGGCTCAAGTTCGTCCCACAGCACAGGTGGGATGAAGTCCAGGTGCTGCTCGGTTGAACTCGTCAGCCAGCAGGGTGGGCGCCAGTCGCGCCGCCACCCGATCCTGCAGCTGGCCGGCTGTCGCGGGATCTGATGCCAGCGCCAACAGCTCCTGCGCATCGAACGCCACGACCTCGTAGCCGAGTGCGCTGATCGACTCATAGGCGGATTCGAGCAACTGCATGCTCTCCCCTGTCCGGCTGACGTCAACGACGACACGCAGGCGGGGAAAGAGGAACGACACTGCCGCTCCCGCGGCCGGCTCCTCGGCCCCCGGCAACACGACGTGCTGCCGGAAGCCGGTGAATCCGAGCCCGCACAGCACGGCGAGCAGCACCGATTCAGCCGGTATCACCGCCTCGCCGGTGGCGGCGTGGAGCACCATCCGAACCTGGGCGAAACGGTTGCGGCGCTGCTGCGAATCAGCCACGGTGTGCAGCTCTCGCCGGGCGTGCTCCTGGTCGTGCGCCCCGCGCAGCAGGTGGTCGGCAGCCAGCACGCCGGCGATGACGCCGACGTCGCGGGCCAGGTCGATGACCGTGCGGGCCGGGCTGGTGATCTGGAGATCGCCGATCGTGAGGCGATCGCACGGCAGCACAGGATTCCGCCAGCGACGCAGCATTGCCGATTCTGCTCCCCTGCGCGGATGCGAGACGTGCAGCGGCGTCTCGCCTGTGGCACCGAGGACAGGCATGCCGTGCAGACGTGCGGCGGTCTCATGTGAGATGACGTCCGAGGGTGCCAGGGGAGGGAGGGGCTCGGGCAGCACAGCTGCTGCAGTGTGCGTGATCGCTGTCGGCTCCCGGCGGCGCAGTGTTGTCGTATCCATGCCGTCACCCTGCTGCCCACGGCCCACGATGACCAGAGGCAGCCGCGGTCTGTGGAAACTCCGTGATCTGTCCACAGGTATGTCCACAGATGTGCAGGAGGTTACTCGGACTCCGTTACGCGATCGTCGCGCTGCCCTCTCTCCCCCATCACGCTGGGCATGCAGGCCGGTTACCGACACGTAGCCCGCCGGAACGCGCAGCGACGACTCACACCTCGGGAACGGGGACCAGAACCGCGTGAGACCGGGCATGATGCGCTCTGTCCACAGGTATTTGCACAGCAGCGGCGGGCGGGGGGGCGCCGGGGGG
>NZ_JALXPM010000055.1:0-16036 GCF_025147615.1 Brevibacterium luteolum
TCTCCAAGCCCCGCCCGTTCACCGTCAACGCCGGGCACCTCAGACGCACCTTCGAACGCCTCGGCGTCGTGCAGATCGACTCGGTCGCTCGGCTCGTGCGCGCCCACTACCTGCCGTTCTTCTCCCGGCTCGGGCCCTATGACACGACCCGGCTCGACCGGCTCTTCAACTCCGCTCCGCGGATGGGCGTCGAATACTGGAGCCACGAAGCCGCCTACGCACCGATCGAGATCGTCAACGGCTGGCACCGCAGGCGCGCCGAATGGTTCCGCCGCGACCTCGGCCAGCGCCACCCAGAGACCGGCGCGGACTTCGTCGCACTCATGCACGATGTCGAAGCCGCCCTGCAGGCCGGGCCCGCAACCGCCCGGCAGCTGGCCGAGCGCGTCGACCATGCGATCCCCGAACGTCCCAAGGACCACTGGGGCTGGAACCACAGCCACACGAAGCGCGCCGCCGAAGCCCTCTTCCACGCAGGCCGCATCTCTGCTGCCGGGCGCAACCAGCACTTCGAGCGCCTCTACGCCCTGCCCGCCGACGTCCACCCGGCACTGACCCAGCCGCCGCTGCGCTTCGGCCCCGAGGACGACCCCACCCTCGGGCTGCGGCCGGAGACCGGGCGGATCCCGCGCGGTGTGACCGGCGTCGACGATGAGATGCTCGCCCCGATGCGCACCGCCGCCCGGGCTCTGGGCATCGGCACACTCGACTGCTTCGCCGACTACTACCGGGCCCGCCGTGCCGACACCCGCGCTGCGATCACGACGCTCGTCGGCACCGGGGAGCTCATCGAAGTCGACGTCGCCGGGCAGCGCGCCTACCGCTGGCACGAGGCCCCGGTCCCGAGGCGGGTCGAGGCGTGTGCGCTGCTGGCGCCTTTCGACCCGCTCGTGTTCAACCGCCGGCGGGTCAGCTGGCTGTTCGGCTTCGACTACCGCATCGAGATCTACACGCCTGCCGATAAGCGCATCTACGGCTACTATGTGCTGCCGTTCCTGTGCGGCGACCGGCTCGTCGGCCGTGTCGACCTGGCAGCTGACCGGCACCGCGGTGACCTCAACGTCTACGCCGTGCACTGGGAGGACTGGCTGGAAGGCAGCCAGCGCGATGAGTGCCGGCAGGCACTCGAGGCCGAACTGGAGCAGATGCGGCACTGGCTGGGGCTGACACGCACGGTGTTCGGCGTCAGCGAACAGGAAAGCGCCTGAGGTTTGAGCCGCCGTTCAGCCCTCAGGCGCTAAGCTATTGGACGGACGACAGTCAGAAGCAAGAACGACACCCCCTGCACATCGGGTGGGTGACAAGGAGAATCGTGGCCAATTTCCTGGAAAAGCTGCTGCGCACCGGCGAGGGCCGGACGCTGAAGAAGCTGCGCACCTACGTCACGGCGATCAACAATCTCGAAGACGAGTTCAAGGAGATGACCGACGCCGAGATCCGGGAGGAGACCGACCGCTTCAAGGAGCGGATCGCTGATGGCGCCACTCTCGACTCGCTGCTGCCCGAGGCGTTCGCGGCAGTCCGCGAAGCCTCCGTGCGGACCCTGGGCATGCGCCACTTCGACGTCCAGCTCATGGGCGGCGGCGCCCTGCACCTGGGCAACATCGCTGAGATGAAGACCGGTGAGGGCAAGACGCTGGTCGCCACCGCCCCGGCCTACCTCAATGCGCTGTCCGGTAAGGGCGTCCACGTCGTCACCGTCAACGACTACCTCGCCAGCTACCAGTCCGAGCTGATGGGCCGTGTGTTCCGGTTCCTCGGCATGGAGACCGGCTGCATCATGGCGCAGATGTCGAACACCGCCCGCCGCGAGCAGTACGCCGCCGACATCACCTACGGCACGAACAACGAGTTCGGCTTCGACTACCTGCGCGACAACATGGCGTGGAGTGCTGAGGAGATGGTCCAGCGCGGCCACAACTTCGTCATCGTCGATGAGGTCGACTCGATCCTCATCGATGAGGCCCGCACCCCGCTCATCATCTCCGGCCCGGCCGAAGGCGACGCCGACCGCTGGTACGGCGAGTTCGCCAACGTCGTCAAGCGCCTCAAGGCCGAACGCGACTACGAGGTCGATGAGAAGAAGCGCACCATCGGCATCCTCGAATCCGGCATCGAGAAGGTCGAGAACTACCTCGGCATCCAGAACCTCTACGACCCGGACAACACCCCGCTCATCAGCTTCCTCAACAACGCCATCCGCGCCAAGGAGCTGTTCAAGCGCGACAAGGACTACGTCATCCTCGACGGCGAGATCCTCATCGTCGACGAGCACACCGGCCGCATCCTGCGCGGGCGCCGCTACAACGAGGGCCTGCACCAGGCGATCGAGGCCAAGGAGAACGTCGACGTCAAGCCGGAGAACCAGACTTTGGCGACGATCACCCTGCAGAACTACTTCCGCCTCTACGACAAGCTCGCCGGCATGACCGGCACTGCCGAGACCGAGGCAGCGGAGTTCATGTCGACCTACAAGCTCGGCGTCGTCCCGATCCCGACGAACAAGCCGATGCAGCGCGTCGACCAGTCCGACCTCGTCTACAAGACCGTCGAAGCGAAGTTCGATGCCGTCGTCGACGACATCGTCGAACGCCACGCCGACGGCCAGCCGGTGCTCATCGGCACCACGAGCGTGGAGAAGAGCGAATACCTCTCCAAGCAGCTGTCGAAACAGGGCGTGCGCCACGAAGTGCTCAACGCAAAGAACCATGAGCGTGAGGCTGCGATCGTCGCCCTGGCCGGACGCAAGGGTGCGGTCACCGTCGCCACCAACATGGCCGGCCGCGGTACCGACATCATGCTCGGCGGCAATGCCGAGCACATCGCCGTTGCCGAGATGGCTGAGAAGGGCCTCGATCCGAAGGAGAACGAGGAGGAGTACGAGGCGCTGTGGCCGGAGGTGCTCGCAGCGGCTGAGAAGCGCGTCGAGTCCGAGGCCGAGGAGGTTCGCGAAGCTGGTGGCCTCTATGTGCTCGGCACCGAGCGCCATGAGTCCCGCCGCATCGACAACCAGTTGCGCGGTCGTTCCGGCCGTCAGGGCGATCCCGGTGAGTCCCGCTTCTACCTGTCGCTGCAGGACGACCTCATGCGCCTGTTCGGCTCCGGTGCTGCCGAGCGGATCATGTCGATCGCCGATGTGCCCGACGATGTGCCGCTGGAGTCGAAGATGGTCACCCGCGCCATCCTGTCGGCCCAGACGCAGATCGAGCAGCGCAACGCCGAGCAGCGCAAGAACGTCCTGAAGTACGATGACGTCCTCAACCGCCAGCGCACCGTCATCTACGGTGAGCGTCGCCGCGTGCTCGACGGCGCGGACCTGGCCGAGCAGGTGCAGCTGTTCCGCGATGACGTCCTCGACGCCTACGTCTCCGGTGCGACGAACGGACCGCCGGAGAAGTGGGAGATCGACAAGCTCTTCGAGGCCCTTGAAGAGCTCTACGACCCCTCCATCACTCCTGAAGACCTGGCCGATGACGCCGGCGGCAAGGAGAACCTCACCCGCGAGAAGATGCTCAAGGAGATCCGCGCCGACGCCGACCTCGCTTACGACAAGCGCGAGGAGGAGCTCGGCGAGGAGGCGATGCGCGAGCTCGAGCGCCGCGTCGTGCTCTCGGTCATCGACAAGCGGTGGCGTGAGCACCTCTACGAGATGGACTACCTCAAGAACGGCATCGGCCTGCGTGCGATGGCCCAGCGCGACCCGCTGGTCGAGTACCAGCGCGAGGGCTTCGAGATGTTCAACACCATGCAGGAGGGCATCAAGGAAGACGTTGTCCGCCTGACGAACAAGCTCGAAGTCCAGGTCCGCATCAACCCGGGCGAGGACCTTGAGGATCCCAGCGACGACTTCGTCGAGGTCGAAGCCGAAGAGCTCAAGCCGAAGAAGCCGAAGATGCAGCTCTCCGCCCCGAGCGAGACCGGCGACGCCCAGGTCATGCGCTCCAACGGCCAGACCAGCGGCGGCTCTGCCGCCGGAGCCGACGAAGACTCCGCACCGGCCCCGGCCAACCGGGCTGAGCGCCGCAAGGCCAAGAAGAAGCGCTGATCACCAGCTCGTGATGGCGGTCTGTCGGCAGCATCCGCTGCCGCAGGCCGCCATCAGCATTCACGGACGAATCGACGGTTGGCTCAGGCGGTCTCCAGCGGTTCAGGCGGTTTCCAGCTGGGTGACGAGCCACCGGTTGCGGATGTGCTCCAACCGCAGGGCGACCGCACGGTGGCGCCGGCCGGTGTTGACGACGACCGCCGCCTCGGCCACGCGCGGGCCGACAAGGCACACCCGCGGGTTGCCAGCAGAGAGCATCGCAGGACGCGGTGGTGCCGCCTTGGCCAGCTGCTGCCGGTATGCGGCATGCGCGCGGATCCGCTCGAAGAGATCCGGGGCCACCCATTTGCCGACCGATGACGGGGCACGCGTGCCGCCGAAGATCTCGATGATCGCCACCGACAGTGACGACGCGGCCGCCTGCAGCGCTTCGATGAGGTCCTGTTGCTCGGCCTCCGCTGCGCGGCTGGACTCGGGTTCCGGTCGCCGCGTGGCAGCCGGAACTGGCGACGGTGCCTGTCTCGGTGCAGTCTCGGCGCGCGGCCTGGGGCGGGTGAGGGTCAGTTCGCCGGGTGCGGCGTCGGTCATCATCGTGGTCATGGCATCTCCAATCGCTGTCCAGGCATGATGAGGTTCGGGTCGGCACCGATGATGTGCCGGTTGGCGTCGTGGATCGCATCAACGCGATCAATGAGCTCTGCGCTCTCGGCCCCGGCGTAGTGCTCGGCGGCGATCGTCCAGAGGGAATCTCCTGCGCTCACCGTTGCAACGTCAGGCGAGGCCGGGGTTCTGTGATCATCTGAGTCCCTGCCGTTGTCCGTTCCCGAGGTGCCGGGCTGCTGCGTGGGAGCGTCCGGATAGGGAGTGGTCGGGTCCTCGTCATCGGCAGTCGGTGACGTCGATTCCTCCGATGGCGGAGCCGGGCTGTCAGTCGGGCCGGCGGACGGTGAGTCCGGCGACCGGGTCGGCCAGCCAGGGGAGGAGGGCGCTGTCGTGCTCGACTCTGCAGGGCGGGTCGGCCAGCCGGGAGACGGCGCATCGGGTGTTGCCGCGGCGGCCGTCGCGAAGCCGGTGCCTGTCAGGATGAGGCCGGCACACGAGGCGGCGACAACACGCCGGAACCTGGCCGGGCTCATCGCAATCGCCGCCTGGGCGCAGCGGTCGGCAGCCACGTGACCGAACAGCCGAGTCGCATGGGCGAGACCACTGAGCACCGTGGCGCACGTGAGACGCGCACCGGCGAGGACTGCTGCACTGCCGGCGATGAGCACCAGACCGGCGCCGATGTCACCTTGACCGAGCGCCGCCATCAGCTCCGGGGCGCTGGCACACAGCCACAGGGTCATGACGATGTGTGTGAGGCTCAGCAGCCGTGTCAGCCAGATCAGCATTTCAACTCCTATCAATGTGCTTATAAGAATGACAAAGCATAGTAAACGAAGTCAATAGATACTAAAAAGTAGTATTGAGATTCGACTGGATTCGAATGACAGAGATTGAGCTGAGGTGTGTGCGGAACCCGTGCCCGGCGTTCGCTGTTCTGCGATCATGGGCTCATGACTGAGCCGACATCACCGCGCGGAGACGACACCTCAGGTGTCGATCGCGTCGAGGCGCTCTTCGCCGACCTCGCCGCTGAGGAACAGGGGCGCACCGCCCATGAGCGGATGGGTGAGCTCGGGGATCTTGTCGCAGGAGAGTTCGCCGATCACGGTCTCGCCCACCGGCTCGCCGGTGCTGTCGGCGCTCCGGTCGAGGTGCATGTCGCGCGCACATGGTTCGACGGCATCATCGATGCAGTGGGGCAGCAGTGGGTGCTGCTGCGCGGACGGGTGCCCGGCGCCCCACGGGCGCTGGTGAACCTGGCTCGGGTCGACCATCTGCGCATGCGCCGGGTCGCCCACGGCTCTGATGCCGTCATCTCCCGGCTGTCGATCCGCTCCCCGCTGCGCAGGTTCGGCGAAGGCCGACGCGAATGCCGGGTGTTCTGCGGATCCGACGGCCAGGTGTTGGAGGGAATGGTCGATGCCGTCGGCGCTGACTACCTGCAGATCCGCCGCGGAGCCGCCGTCGATCTTGTGCCGCTGCATGCGCTGGCAGCAGTGCAGGACCTCACGCCAGGTGACAGTGTCTGACGCTCAGACGTCGACGCGGCCTTCCCGGATCTCCTGCTGAGTCTGGGAGTACATCCGCTGAATGTAGTCCTCCAGCTCAGCCTTCTCGATCCGCCACTGCCCGCGGCCACCGACCTTGATGGCGCGCAGCTCACCGGAGCGCACAAGAGCGCGCGCCTGCGTGACGGTGACATTCAGGATCTCCGCGACGTCGGTGAGGGGGAGGAAGCGGACTTCGGCAACCATGATCGGCACTCCTTTGCAGCTGCGCACGCAGGCGCTCGCGCCCGGTGCTCTGCAGCTCGTTGTGATCGCCTCCATCATAGACGACTTTGCTGCCAGATCGTGGCGTTCGCTGTGACTTGTGGACAGTGGTGTTGTCCACAGCCCTGTTCCCATGCGTCGCCTTATATGTAAGGTAGTCCGAGATGGCGGGCCGGCACCGACCGACCCGCCACTGCAGTCCCCTCGAGCAAAGGAGCTCCATGTCCTTCCGCGAACCCAAGCGCGCCGAACGGCTGCGCCCACCGCGCTGGCGCGACCCCAAGCTCATCATCGGAGCGCTCATCGTCGCCGCCTCGATCCTCGGCACCTGGTTCATCGTCAACCAGGCAGCCAACACGATGACCGTCTGGACCGCCTCCCGCCCGCTCGTGCCCGGCCACGCCATCACCGCCGATGACCTCAGCGCCACAGAAGTGCGGATAACCGAGGCGGAGGAGCACTACCTGCCGACCAGCGCAGAGATCCCTGCCGGAGCGACCGTGCTCTCCAGCATCGCCCCCGGCGAACTCATCCCGGCCTCCCAGGTCGGCACGGCCGACCAGCTGGCCGGCCGCGTCATCGCCCTCGATGTGCCAGGCGGACTGCCCGGTCAGGTCGACGCCGGTTCGACGATCGACCTGTGGGGCACCGACACCCGCATCGAAGACTCAGCACCCGAGCTCATCCTCAGCAGTGTCGCCGTCATCTCCGTCGATCGCGACAGCGGCGGGTTCGCCGGTGCGAACACCAACCGGATCGAGGTCTTCGTCCCCACCGAGGACATCGACGCCGTGCTCACGGCCCTGGCCGGTGAGCATCACATCTCCGTCGCGGCAGTCCCGGAGCATGGATGAGCGCCCATCCGCCTGTGCCCACCGGCGTCATCGTCGCCGTCGACCGGGACCACGAACCGACCGTGACCGCACGGCTGAGCGACGCACCCGATTTCACGATCGTGCGCCGCCCGGCCGATGAGGTCGAGCTGCTCGCCGCAGCCAGTGCGGGGATGGGCGCTGTTGTCGTGCTCGGCCGCGAATTCCCGGGTCTCGACGCCGAGGTGGTCCGCCGCCTCCATGGCACCGGCGCCCGCCTGCTGGGCCTCGGGGACGACGAGGAGCAGTTCCGCGCCTGGGGTGTGCGCAGCCACGTCTCCCCGTGGGACCCGCCCGAGGTGTTCCTCGCCGCGGTGCGCGACTGCGCCCAGTCGGTGGCCGTCCCGCCCAGGCCTGCCGAACCACCGCGGGCTGCCCAGACCCGCGAACCCGGACCGGTCATCGCCGTGTGGGGAACCGGCTCAGCCCCGGGCCGCTCGACCGTAGCTGCCGGACTTGCGTATCTGCTCAGCAGCCAGGGCACCTCCGTCGTCCTCATCGACGCCGACACCGTCACCGCCGGACAGGCGGCCATGCTCGGCGTCGTCGACGATGCCCCGCAGCTGGCAGCACTGTGCCGCCGCGCAGCCAGCGGCGTCCTGACCCCGGAACTGTTCAGCCGGCACCTGACGGCGATCAGCCCGCGCCTGCATCTCGTCACCGGTCTCAGCCGCGCCAGCCGCTGGCCGGAAGTCCGCCCAGCGCTGCTGAGCACGATCCTCGATGCCGCAGCCGCCACCGCCGATGTCGTCATCGTCGACATCACCGATCGCATCGACCCCGATGACGAATTCGCCGACCCGCACTACGACCGGCACGCCGCCACCCGGGCGGTCCTCGACCGCGCCGACCACACGCTGCTCATCGCCCAGGCCGACCCGCTGGGCATTCAGCGGCTGGTGCGGCTGCTGGAGACCGAGCGCGGTGAGGAGCTGCGCGAGACCGCCACGATCGTCATGAACAAGGCCCGCGCCTCAGCGGTCGGCGCTGACCCGCAGACGGCGATCGACGCGACACTGTCCCGGTTCCTCGGACTCGACGGCTGCCACTACCTGCCCGATGACCGAGCGAATGTCGACGCTGCGGTGCTGGCCGGGCAGGCGATCACCGAACACTCCCCGCGCAGCCCGCTCAGCCGCGCGCTCGGTCAGCTTGCCGCAGCCCTGCCCGGGCTGCCCGAACCGCAGCTGCGCCGCCGCGACCGCAGCTCCAAGCCGGCGGCCGCGCGTCGGGTTCGCCTTCCGCGGCTGCGCCGGAGGACAATGGCCACATGAGCTCATATGTGCGCGCATACGTCCCCGTGACCTCTCACCATCTCGTCTCCGCCTGGCCGGCGATCACCGATGTGCTCGCCTTCGCCCCTGACGCCAATGGGCGCGCACTGCGCTCTGATGCCGGTGAAGAAGCCGAATTCACCGCACAGATGACAGCCGCCGAAGCCTGCCTCGACGAGGCGTTGCGCACAGGCGGCTCCCGCGTCGTCATCGCCTGCGACATCCCGGTACTCGGCACCCAGGTTCGCTCCGTCGGCGCCGGCCTGGAGGCCTTCGGCCCGTTCAGCGTCGACCCGAGCCGGGTTGTGAGCTTCCACATCGACGACCCCGAAGTCGTCGCGGCCCTGCCGGACGATCAGGAGGCGGCTGCTGCGCTGCTGCGGTCCTCGCCGCTGCTGTGGTTCGACGCCTCAGAGGTCGGCGATCTCCTCGAGGCGTTCGCCCAGCAGCCGTTCGACGGTCGGGGCGATCGCGGCCTCGACAGCTGAGCCGAACAGCGGAATCGACGAGGTCACCTCGGCGACAACGGAGATCTCGGTGCCCGAACCGCTGATATCGGCAGGATCGGCGGCAGCGAAGTCGATGACGGCGCTGACCGCGACCGGCACCCCGGGCACCTGGGTCGACTGCTGAGCCCGCGCTGAGGACGCATCGGCAGCGGTCGCCGGAAGTGAGAAGTCCTGTTCGATGCGCGCGGTCTCCGGCAGGAACCGGCGCGCGGAGTCCGGCACCTCGTCAGCCGGCAGCGGAGCCGAAGTGCGCACCTGCAGACCCTCGGCGACCGAACCGGTGACCGTCGCCTCGGCGGTGGCATGCTCCCATATCTCACGTGACTCCAGGCGAGCGAGAATACGGTGCAGCGGGGCGGTCGAACGGCGCTGTGCGGTGATCGTCTTCATGGTGTCAGTCTGCCATGTCGGGTACTGGCGAGCCGACCCGGCTGCGGGCATGAAAACCGCCTCATTCGCGGTTAGGGTAGAGGCGGGCAGCGAGGCTGCTGTCCATCGCCTCATGTACTGACCAATGAGAAGGTGACATAGTGACCGAGGTCCGCTCGACCGAGATTGCACAAGCGTGGACAGACCTGACGGGATCGATTCCTCCCGCCGACCTCATCCCCGCGTACTTCCCCCGCATCAGCGACGCCGAGTATGAGACCTACGGGCCCAAAGCCCTCGCCGCGTCCGCCGCCCGGCACTACGACGTCGCCCGCGGCTTCGACGGCACCACCCCCGTCGTCTCGCTGACCAACCTCTCAGCCAGCGATGCCGACTACGCCGGCAACCGCACCGTCATCAACATCGTGCTGCCCGACACCCGCTACACGCTGTCGTCGATCATCTCCGAGCTCACCGGCGCCGGACACAACATCCGCGCAGTGCGCCACCCGATCATCGTCACCGAGCGCGCCGGCGACCAGCTGCAGATCGTGCCCTCGGCCGAACTGTCCCGCACCACCACCTCGACCTCGGCGCTGCCGACCATCACCCCGGGGATGTCGTCGACGACCCGGGCGAAGGAGTCCTGGGTCCACCTGGAGATCGACCAGGTGCCCGAGGAGCAGTTCGACGAGCTGCGCGCCCAGATCGCCCGTGTCCTCGAATACGTCATCGCCGCCGAAGCCGACCGCGAGCAGATGCGCACACGCGCCCATGAACTGGCCGAACAGCTGCGCAGCACCCCACCGCGGCCCGAGCTGGCCGACGAAGCCGCCGAATCCGCCGAGCTGCTCGACTGGCTCTCCGGCCGGTTCGCGTTCCTCGGCTACCGGGAGTACTCGCTCGACACCACCGGCGAGCAACTCGCCCTGCACCCGATCGAGGGCACCGCGATGGGCATCTCCGCGCTGCGCCCGGCCCGGTCCTCGCAGCTGTCGAAGAACGTCGCCGCCCGCGCCGAAGAGCCGCGTGTGCTCGTGCTGACGAAGGCGAACTCGCGCTCGCACGTCATCCGCCGCAGCTACCTCGACTACGTCGGCGTCAAGACCTATGACGCGAACGGGGCGGTCATCGGTGAGCGCCGCTTCGTCGGCCTCTACACCTCGGGCATGTACAACGCCTCCGTCCTCGACATCCCGGTGATCCGGCAGAAGGTCGCTTGGATCCTGCGCGAATCCGGCGTCGAACGCGACACCCACTCCGGTGACGAGCTGCTCTCGATCCTGGAGACCTACCCGCGCGATGATCTCTTCCACGCCGATGTCGAGGAGATCTTCGAGGTCGTCATGCAGGTCCTCGATCTGAAGGAGAAGCGCGAGTCCCGCGTCTTCATCCGCCGCGACCCCTACGCCCGCTACGTCTCCGTGCTCGTCTACGTCCCCCGCGACCTCTACGACACCGACTCGCGCCTTCGGGTGGAGAAGGTGCTGCGCGACGCCTACCAAGCCGACACCGTCGATTTCGATGTGCTGCTCAGTGAGTCGGCGCTCGCCCGCCTGCACTTCGTCGCCCGGGTCCCGCGCAACATCAGCCTGCCCGAGGTCGACGCGCACACCGTGTCCGAGCGGATCACCAGCGCGCTGCGCTCCTGGTCCGAGGACGTGTGGGAGTACCTCGCCCCGCACAACGCCCGCCACACCGCAGCCGAACTCGACCGGGCGCGCACCTGGTCCGAGGCGTTCCCGCCGTCCTACATCGAATACAACACCCCGCAGGACGCTGTTGAGGACATCGCCCTGTTCGAGCAACACGACAGCGATGACGAACCGCTTGTCAAGATGGTCCGGCCCAGGGGAGTGCCGCGCAACCAGGCCCGCCTGTCGTTCTACCGGCTCAACCCGGCAGGCCTGTCGGAGATCCTGCCGTTCCTGTCGAACCTCGGCGCCTCCGTCCTCGACGAACGGCCCTACGAGATCGACCTGCCTGATGGCAGCTGCCGCTACATCTACGACTTCGGACTCGAGTTCGAAGACGAGATCTCCTCGCAGGACTTCGAGCGCATCGAAGAGGCCTTCGCCGCCGGCTGGAAGGGCCTGCGCGAGACCGGCAGCATGGACCGGCTCATCGTCGCCGGCCTGCCGTGGCAGGACCTCGCCGTGCTGCGCGCCTTCACCCACTACCTGCGCCAGGCCGGCTTCTCCTACTCGGACAAATACCTCGGCTCCGTGTTCACCTCGAACCCGGACCTCTCAGCGCTGCTGCTCGGCTACTTCCACGCGAAGTTCGACCCGGACCTGACCCCGGCCGTCGGGACGCGTGAGGAGCACATCGCCCAGATCCACCACCGCATCGAGCAGGCACTGTCGGAGGTCACCAGCCTCGATGCCGACCGTGTGCTGCGGGCAGTGCTCTCACTCATCGACGCGACCGTCCGCACCAACGTCTTCCAGCCCGAGGACGGCTCGCTGCCCCGGGCGGCGGTGTACAAGATCCTGCCCCCGCAGCTCGACTTCGTACCCAAGCCCAAGCCGGCCTACGAGATGTGGGTGTACTCACCCGAGGTCGAAGGCGTGCACCTGCGCTTCGGCAAGGTCGCCCGCGGCGGCCTGCGCTGGTCGGATCGCCGCGATGACTTCCGCACCGAGGTGCTCGGACTCGTCAAGGCGCAGATGGTCAAGAACGCCCTCATCGTGCCCACCGGCGCCAAGGGCGGATTCGTGCCCAAGCAGCTGCCGGATCCCGCACAGGACCGCGATGCCTGGCAGGCCGCCGGACAGGCCGCCTACGAGGTGTTCATCAACTCCCTGCTCGACGTCACCGACAACCTCGAATACACCCCCGAGGGCAATGTCGTCGTCCACCCCGAGCGGACCGTCATCCACGATGACGACGACTCCTACCTCGTCGTCGCAGCCGACAAGGGCACCGCCCGGTTCTCCGACGTCGCCAACGGGATCGCCACCAGCCGCAGCTTCTGGCTCGGCGACGCGTTCGCCTCCGGCGGCTCGGTCGGCTACGACCACAAGGCGATGGCCATCACCTCCCGTGGTGCCTGGAAGTCCGTCGAACGCCACTTCCGCGAACTCAGCGTCAACACCGCCACCGATGACTTCACCGTCGTGGGCATCGGCGATATGAGCGGTGACGTGTTCGGCAACGGCATGCAGCGCAGCGAGCACATCAAGCTCGTCGCCGCCTTCGACCACCGCGACATCTTCATCGACCCGGACCCGGATCCGGCCCAGTCGTTCGCTGAACGGCGCCGGCTCTTCGAGCTGCCGCGCTCCTCATGGCAGGACTACAACCCGGAGCTCATCTCCGCAGGCGGCGGAGTGTACTCCCGGTCCTCGAAGTCCGTGAAGCTGAGCGAACAGGCCGCCAAGCGTCTTGGCATGAGCCCCGGCCAGTACCGGCCCAACGACCTCATCCGCGGCATCCTTTGTGCCCCGGTCGACCTGCTGTACAACGGCGGCATCGGCACCTACATCAAGTCCTCCCAGGAGACCGCCGCTGACGTCGGCGACAAGGCCAACGACGCTATCCGCGTCGATGGTGCTGAGCTGCGCGTGCGCGTCGTCGGTGAGGGCGGCAACCTCGGTGCCACTCAGCTCGGCCGCGTCGAGGCGGCACTCGGCGGCGTGAAGATCAACACCGACGCCGTCGACAACTCTGCCGGTGTCGACTCCTCTGACCAGGAAGTCAACATCAAGCTGCTGCTCGACACCCTCATCAAGAACGGGGCCTTCAGCTCTGATGAGCGCGTCGACGTGCTGCTGTCGATGACCGACGAGGTCGCCGACAAGGTGCTGGCGAACAACTACAGCCAGAACGTCCTCCTCGGTGAGGCCCGCGACGGCGCCGACGTCATGTCCGGCACCCACCGCCGCCTCATGCGCTACCTGGAGCGCAACGCCGACCTCGACCGGGCTGTCGAGTTCCTGCCGACGACCAAGCAGCTGGCCAACCGCACCTCGACCGGCGGGGGACTGACCTCGCCGGAACTGGCCGTGCTGCTGGCCTACGTCAAGATGAACGCCGCTGATGCGATCCTCGACAGCGACGTGCCGGACGAGGAGTGGACCAACGAGCACCTGCTCGCCTACTTCCCGGCCAGCCTCGCCGAGCGCTTCGGCGAGCACTTCGCCGAGCATCCGCTGCGCCGCCAGATCGCCACCGCACGCCTCGTCAACCGGATGGTTGACCGCGGCGGACTGACGTACATCTTCCGGATGGTCGAGGAGACCGGTGCGACGATCCCGCAGATCGCCCGCGTCTTCACCGTCGTCAGCGAGATCTTCGACCTCGACAGCCACTTCGACGACATCTGCGCACTCGACAACGTCGTCGACTCCAGCGTCCAGGTCAAACTCCAGCACGGCTACGTGCGGCTGCTCGACCGCGCCTCCCGGTGGCTCGTCCACCAGGCGCCGACGCACCTCGACGTGCCCTCGGGCATCGAGCGCTACGGCTCGATCCTCGAACAGCTGCGCCCGCAGGTCCCGCAACTGCTCGAAGGCACCGACGCCCGCGAGCTGGAGTCCAACGCCCAGGCGTTCATCGCCGAAGGCGTGCCGGAATCGGTCGCCTACCGGGCGGCGGCGCTGCTCGACGAGTTCGCGCTGCTCGACGTCGCCCAGATCGCCAACCGGCTCAGCATCCACGGCGAGGACGTCGCCGAGGTGTACTACCAGGTCACCGACCTGCTCTCCGGTGCCGAGCTGCTGCAGCTCATCGGCGAACTCGACCGCTCCGACCGCTGGTCGGCGTTGGCTCGCGGTGCGATGCGCGATGACTACTACCAGGCCGTCTTCGCCGTCGTGCTCACCGTGCTCTCGGCGACCGAGGCGGAGGGGGCGACCCCAGCCGAGCGCGCCCAGCACCGCATCGCCCAGTGGCGTGAGAACAACGAGGCATCGCTGGGCCAGGTGCTCGAGACGATCGATGAGATCCGCCAGCTCGACACCGTCACCCAGACGCCGCTGTCGGTGCTGCTGCGCATGATGCGCGGCATCGTCCGCTCGACTGTCTGGCAGTCAGAGGAGAGCTGAGACCGGGGAGAAGACGATGCACCCGCACAGCGACATCGACGCCACTGAGCACTTCACCGACCAGCGGGATTTTGAGTGGCTCAGCACCCTCGTCGGCGACTGGCAGCTGTTGGCTGACCTGTCGTTCGCCGACCTGCTGCTGTGGGTTCCCGCCACCGAGGCGCCGGGCAGGTTCCGGGTGGCCGCCCACTGCCGGCCGACCACCGGGGCGACAGCCTACCCCGAGGACGTCGTCGGGCTCATCAGCGTCGGCATCGAAACAGAGCTCATGCAGCGGGCGTGGGACAGCCAGGAGATCATCATCGCTCCCGGCCAGGACGAGATCCACGATTCCAGCGCTCCGATCGCCGGTGCCGAGGTGGTGCCGGTCGTGCGCGAGGGCCGGGTCATCGCCGTGCTCACCCGGCACACTGAGGAGCTGCGCCGCAGCGTGTCCTCGCGGCTGGAACGCAACTACCGGGCATGCGCTTCGATGCTGCTGACGATGATCGCCGAGGGCGACTACCCCAACCTCGACGACGATGCCGCCGGCCACCACGGCGACTCCCGCGTCGGCGACGGGATAGTCGTGCTCAACCGCGAGGGGCGGGTGCGCTATGCCTCGCCCAACGGCATCTCCGTCCTCCACCGCCTCGGCCACGATGACGAACTGGAGGGCCGTTACCTCAACGAGGTCGTCGCCGGCCTCGTCGAGCAGCTCCGGCCGGTCGATGAGACCCTCCCGGTTGTGCTGACCGGTCGCGCACCGTGGAGCACCGAAGTCGAATCCGGCAGCGTTATCGTGACCCTGCGCGCAATCCCGTTCACCCGTGCCGGCAACCGGATCGGGGCGGCGATCCTGCTGCGCGATGTGTCCGAGATCCGCCGGCGGGACCGGCAGCTGCTCAGCCGTGACGCGATGATCCGTGAGATGCACCACCGGGTGAAGAACAATCTGCAGACGGTTGCGGCGCTCCTGCGCCTGCAGACCCGCCGCATCTCGTCGGCCGAGGCGAAGGGTGCGCTGGAGGAGGCGACGCGCCGCGTGTCGATCATCGCCGTCGTCCACGATGTGCTCAGTCAGGGCCTTGACAGCGAGGTCGATTTCGATGAGATCGTCGACAAGGGCCTCAAACTCACTCCCGAGCTCGCCAGCCCGCACGTCGAAATCACCCTGCAGCGCACCGGCAGCTTCGGCAAGATCTCCTCGGTCGATGCGACGTCCCTGGCACTGGCGCTCACCGAGCTGGTGACCAATGCCGTCGAGCACGGCTTCCCGCTCGATCTCAAGAAGCCCGCCACCGATGAGCGTCTGCAGGCCACCGTGTGGGTCGAACCCGAACGCGTCGGCAACCGGCTGCGTGTCACCGTCGCCGATGACGGCGTCGGCCTGCCGGAGGAACAGGGGCCCGGCAGCGGACTCGGCACCCAGATCGTCAAGACGCTCGTCTCCACCGATCTGGGCGGGGAGATCACCTGGCAGGCTCGCAAAGGAGGCGGCACCGCCGTCATCATCGACGTGCCGCTCGGCCGCGACCGCTGAGTGAACATACAGCAGCGGC
>NZ_JALXPM010000056.1:0-15539 GCF_025147615.1 Brevibacterium luteolum
TGACATCACTACCACAGAACGGGCCCTCACAGCGGTGAAAACGAGTCCCGGCAGCCTGTGTAACAACTATCGTTGCAGGTCAGGGCGCAAATAAAGTTTTTGAAGATATTTTCGGCCATACCCTGCGGTCCCACCCCGCCGGCCGTGTGAGCGCGGCAGTCCGAGTTCCCCACTCCGCCGATCAGAGCGCGGTCTGATCAGGGCCGGTCCCGGTCGACCTCCTCGGCGAGGAAGGACTGGACACGGGCCATGAGCAGGCAGGCGAGATCCTCGTCGTACTCCGGGGCCGATGGGTCGGTGAACAGGTGCGCGTCGCCAGGGTAGACGAACTGCGCGGCGTTGGCGCTCGCCTCGGCGACGGAGGCGACCAGCAGCTCAGGCGCACCAGCATCGATCCACTCATCGCCGATCGCGTAGTGGATCTGCAGGGGCACCCCGGCCTGCCACGAGGTCTTCTTCGGCACACCTCCGGCGTGGAAGAGCAGCGCGCCGGCCGCGCGGGGATCACGCTTGCCCATCGACTGGGCCATTGCCGCACCGAGTGACCAGCCGCCGAAGACGAGCGGGCCCTCGAGGTCTTCGATAAGGCTGGCGGCCTTCTTCGCAAGCTCCGGGAAGCCGACCTCGTCGCGGTAAGCGATGCCGGCATCGACGGTGTCGAAGACATGGCCCTCGTAGTAGTCGGGGGTGTGGACAGCGTGACCGGCATCGGAGAACTGCGCAGCCAGCTGGGACATGCCCCCGGTCAGGCCGAGCGCGGAGTGGAAGAGCACGAGAGTAGCCATGGCCTCATCCTGGCATACGGGCGTAGCCGTGCCCAGAGGGGCAGGCGGGCCGGTCTCCGCATGCGACCACCGCCTCGGGAACGGCGGGGCGAAAAGGTAGCCTGTGACCATGGCACTACGACGACGCATTCCCCGCTGGAACGATCTCCGCCCGCTCATGCAGTTCGACGTGCAGCTCAACCGGCGCCAGCAGCGCCTGAGCCGCGTCAGCAGCATCGAGGACCTGCGCAAGATCGCCAAGCGACGGACCCCGACCGGGCCGTTCGACTACGTTGATGGGGCGGCCGAGTCCGAGGTCACCCACCGCAGCAACCGCGAGGCGTTCGCCGAGCTCGAATTCGTCCCGGCGATCCTGGCCGGCAACGACCAGCTCGACCTGACCGCCAGCGTGGCCGCGGAGACCTTCCGGTTGCCGGTGGGCATCGCGCCGACCGGATTCACGCGCATGATGCAGGCCGAAGGCGAGATCGCAGGTGTGCGGGCCGCCGAACGGGCCGGGGTGCCGTTCTCGCTGTCGACGATGGGCACACAGTCGATCGAGGACGTCGCGGCGGCGGCGCCGAATGCGACGAAGTGGTTCCAGCTGTACCTGTGGCGCGACCGCGACGCCTCCCATGACCTCATCCAGCGCGCGTGGGCGGCCGGCTACCGCACGCTGCTCGTCACCGTCGACACCGCGATCGCCGGGCGGCGGTTGCGCGATGTGCGCAACGGGCTGACCGTCCCGCCGAAGCTGACGCTGGGAACCGTGCTCGATGCCTCCTACCGGCCCGAATGGTGGATCAACTTCCTCACCACCGACCCGCTGACCTTCGCCTCGCTGTCCGATGACACCTCATCGCTGGCCGCCCTCGTCAACGGCATGTTCGACCCGACCCTGTCGATGGAGGACCTCGCCTGGATCCGCGAGCAGTGGCCCGGGAAGCTTTTCGTCAAAGGTGTGCTCACCGCCGAGGACACGCAGCGCTCACTCGACAACGGCGCCGACGGCCTCGTCGTATCGAACCACGGCGGTCGCCAGCTCGACCGCGCGCCGACGAGCTTCGATGCCCTGCCGGTGGTGCGTGCCGCCGCCGGAGACGATGTCGAGATCATCCTCGACTCCGGAATCATGCACGGTGCCGACATCCTCGCTGCGCTCGCGTACGGTGCCGACTTCACGCTCATCGGCCGGGCGTACCTCTACGGCCTGATGGCCGCTGGTGAGGCCGGCGTGCGCAAGGTCCTCGAACTGCTCGAAGCGCAGATGCGGGTGACCATGCACCTCATGGGTGCCGCGACTCTCGCGGACCTCAACCCGGACATGGTCCGAAAGGCCGAGCGGGGCTGAGGCGAGGGCTGAGGGGCCGGTCAGGGTTCGGGGTTGGGGAGGACTGATGGGACAGCGGATGTTCACCGCCATCCACCCGCCGTCTGAGATCGTGCAGACGCTGGGTGAGCTCGTCGAGCCCCGGCGCGGAATCGACGAGAACCTGCGCTTCACAGCTGAACGGCTGTGGCACGTGACGCTGGCGTTCATGCCCGATGTCACTACCGACTGCGAGGACCGGATCGACGAGATGCTCGCCGAGACCGCCCAGACGATTGCGCCCTTCGACATCGAGTTGGCTGGGGGAGGAGCCTTCCCGAATGCCGCGGAGGCGAAGGTGCTCTACCTCGGGATCGGGGCGGGGCGGGATGAGGTCATCCGCCTGCAGCAGCGGGCGCGCAATGTCGCCAACAATGCCGGCACCCGTGTCGACTCGACCGATCCGGTGCCGCACCTGACGATCGCCCGCACCGGCAGGCGGGCGATCAACGCGACGAAATGGCTGCAGGTGCTCGACGCATTCCCCGCATTGCGGTGGCGGGTCGAGGCGATCAGTCTTGTCGCTTCTCACCGCGGGCACGGGCCGACCCGGCATGAAGTGCTCGGAACGCACCGGCTGACAGGGCGGGGCTGAGCCGGTCGGAGGCGCGATATGCGTTGACTGCTGAATCGAGGAGTCTGGATTCAGCACTCAACGACTATCAGAATCCGGATTCATAGTCGTTGAGTGCAACATCGAGAGGTCTCGAGGCAGCAGTGGACGTTGATGAGTCCCTGGCGCCGGGTTGGATTGGCCGGCTGTGTGCAGTTCGTGTCGAATGGATGAGCCTCGATTCCCCACGAGATGCACACGATCCGACGATTCCGCGTGCGTTTCGTGCAGAAGCGAGTGGTCTGGATTCCACACGAAGTGCCCACAGTGGCGGTGCGCCGCACAGCGGCAGACGCCGGACTGGTTGAGGTCAGACGGTTTCGAGCTCCTGCTCGGCGGCGAGCTGACTGATGGTGAGGGCCATGCGGATGTCTCGGCTTGTCAGCCCGCCGACGTCATGACTCCACAACGTCACCTGCACCTGCGGGTAGGTCAGCAGAATGTCGGGATGGTGATCGGCGTCCTCGGCGGCAGCGCCGACCCGGTTGGTGAACTCCAGACCCGTGGCGAAATCACCGGTGCGGTAGGTCGCGGTAATGGTCTCACCGCGCTGCTGCCAGTCAGCCAGGTTCGCCTCGGCGACCTCGTCAGCGCTGAGCTTCTTCTTCGGATCACTCATGGCTCAACCGTGTCACAGTCGCTGAGCTCACGGTAGTGCGAGTTCGGTGAGGTGAGGTCCCAGTCGCTGCCGTGCAACGGGTGACGGCATCTGCAATCCGGGATAGGCTGTGGCCTAGATCACAGATATCGCACTTCTCGCGGGGGCGATGACTTCGGTGCAACCCTCCACCGCGAGGTGCCAACAGTGCACTGGAGCATTGCGAAAGGCAAGGTGCCGTTATGCCGCTGTACGACTTCCGCTGCCAGACCTGCGGAGTCATCGAAGAATCCTTCTCTATGGCCGATGTGCCAGCTGCCGTGACCTGCCCTGAATGCAGCGGTTCAGCCCGCCGCCAGATCGGTGCCGCTGGACTGCACCGCCAGTCAGCAGCCAAGTCCCTCGTCGAATCGACCGAACGCACCGCACACGAACCATCCGTTGTTTCCTCACTGCCTCACACCAAGCGGGCCCCCCAACCGCGCATCACGCGCAACCCGCTGCACGCCAAACTCCCGCGGCCCTGACGACCACGACGGCGCCGCACTTGTGAAAGGAACGCGCAATGCCGAACAACATCTTTCCGCTCGACTCGACGAAGTCCTTCACCGAGCAGGAGAAGCTCGGGCACAACCGCTGGCACCCCGACATCCCTCCCGTTGAGACCCTCAAGCCCGGCGACACGTTCCGCGCTGACTGCCGTGAGTGGTTCGACGGGGCGATCAAGAACGACGACTCGGCAGATGACATCCGCAATGCTCCGGTGAGCAAGGTCCATGCACTGTCAGGCCCGTTCGCCATCGAGGGCGCGCAGCCAGGAGATCTGCTCGTCGTCGACATCCTCGATGTCGGACCGATCCCACAGGAAGACGAGGGGCCGCTGGCCGGCCAGGGCTGGGGCTACACCGGCATCTTCCCGCGCAGCAACGGCGGATCCTTCCTCGTCGACCAGTTCCCCGATGCCTATAAGGCGATCTGGGACTTCACCGGTCAGACCGCGACATCCCGGCATGTGCCTGGAGTGTCCTTCACCGGCATCATCCACCCGGGTCTCATGGGCACCGCGCCGTCGGCCGAACTGCTGAAGAAGTGGAACAAGCGCGAAGCCGATCTCATCGCCACCGACCCCAATCGCCTTCCGCCTCTGGCGCTGCCGCCGGAGCCCAAGGATGCAGTGCTCGGTGGGCTGACCGGCGAGGCCTTCGCCGCCGCCGCAGCCGAAGGTGCTCGCACGGCACCACCGCGTGAGAACGGCGGAAACCAGGACATCAAGAACCTCACCAAGGGCACCCGTGTCTTCTATCCGGTGTTCGTGCCCGGCGCGAACTTCTCCGTCGGAGACCTGCACTTCTCGCAGGGTGAAGGTGAGATCACCTTCTGCGGTGGCATCGAGATGGGCGGCTTCATCGACCTGCGCGTCGACCTCATCAAGGGCGGCATGGACACCTACGGCGTGAAGGAGAACGCCGTGTTCATGCCGGGCAACGTCGATCCGCAGTACTCGGAATGGCTGTCATTCTCCGGCACCTCGGTCACGCTCGACGGCGAGCAGCGCTACCTCGATTCGCACCTGGCGTATCAGCGGGCCTGCCTGCACGCGATCAACTACCTGACGAAGTTCGGCTACAGCGCTGAGCAGGCTTTCCTGCTGCTCGGCGCGGCGCCGATCGAAGGCCGGTTCTCCGGCGTCGTCGACATCCCGAACTCATGTGCCACCGTCTACCTGCCGACGGCGATCTTCGACATCGACATCCGGCCCTCGGCAGACGGCCCAACGCAGATCGACCCGGGCATCGGAGCGCCGAAGTCAGCGGACTGACAGCGCCGGCGCCGGCTCACGCGGCCACCGTCGCCACGCCAGGTCAGGCGTCTGCCGGGTCGTCGAACATGACGACCTGGCGGACGGCCTGGCCGTCGGCGAGTGTGTCGAGGGCGTCGTTGATCTCCTCCAGCCGGATGTGCCCGGAGATGAGCTCGCCGACCGGCAGCGCACCCTCACGCCACAGTCGCTCATAGACCGGGATATCGCGTGCCGGCACAGCTGAGCCGAGGTAGGAGCCGATGATCGTGCGCGCTTCAGCGGTGAGTACGAGCGGGGTGATCTCCGAACGCGCATCGGGTGCCGGCAGGCCGACAGTCACGGTCGTCCCGCCGACCCCGGTCGCAGCAACGGCGGTCTCAAAGGCCCTCGGATGTCCCGCGGCCTCGATGACGACATGAGCGCGCACACCCTGCTCGGCCACCTCGGCTGGGGTGTGAGCGGCATCGGCACCGAGCTCGATCGCCCGGGACAGCTTCGCCGGATTCGCATCGACGCCGATCACCTTGCCGACGTCGCCACCACCGTCACCACCACCGTCGCTGCCGGTCCGGGCGCGCGTCTTCAGCGACAGCGCGGTGATGAGCGCAGCCATCCCCACCCCGCCCAGTCCGACGACCATGACGTCATCGCCGTCGGCTGGGCGGCCTGCGTTGATGACCGCCCCGCCGCCGGTGAGCACCGCGCAGCCGAGGACTGCGGCGATGTCGGCAGGCACATCCGCTCCGACCGGCACGACCGAGGAGCGGTGCAGCACCGCATGGGTGGCGAAACCGGAGACGCCGAGGTGGTGGCGCACCTCTGCCCCGTCGCGGCGCAGCAGGATCCGGTCGCCGACGAGGGTGCCGGCGTTGTTGACCGCAGTGCCGGGAGTGCACGGCAACTTGCCGTCGGTCGCGCAGTTGGCGCACTGCCCGCAGCGCGGCAGGAACACGGTGCTCACCTGCTGGCCGGGTTCGATGTCGGTGACCTGCTCACCGACCCGTTCGACGATGCCGGAGGCCTCGTGGCCGAGCAGCATCGGGGTGGGCCGGGGCCGGTTGCCGTCGACGACGGACAGATCCGAGTGGCACAGCCCTGCTGCGCGGATGCGCACGAGCACATCTTCAGGGCCGGGTTCGTCGAGGTCGAGGCGGCTGATCGTCAGCGGCCGGGTGTCGGCGTAGGGGCGGCCGGCCCCGATCTGTTCGAGGACGGCTCCGGTGATCTGCATCGTCTCTCCCCTCAGCCCGGCAGGCGCGGCCTGCCCGGATTCCGGCAGTGGAATCCTCATCGTAAGGCGGCGGTGAGCGTCAGATCAATGCCTGTGCATCCTCAGTTCCCGGTGAAGTCCGCGGCGTTCCCGATGAAGTCCGCGGCGAGCTTCTCCGCCCCGCGGGCGACGATCGCGACATCAGCGCCGACGAGGATGAACTGGGCACCGGCCTCGGCATAGGCGCGCGCGGTGTCCGGGTCGAAGGCGTTGACACCGGCGAAGGTGCCGGCCGCCCGCACCTCGGCGAGCACCGAGCGCACCGCAGCGACCACCTCGGGGTGGGTCTGCTGGCCGAGGTGCCCCATCGAGGCGGCGAGGTCGGAGGGCCCGACGAACACCCCGTCGATGCCCGGCGTCGAGGCGATCGCCGCGGCGTTCTCCACCCCGGTGCGCGTCTCGATCTGCACGAACACAGACACGTGCGCGGCGGCTTCGGTGAGATAGTCCGGCACCCGGTTCCAGCGCGCCGAGCGCGCCAGCGCCGAACCGACACCGCGCACCCCAGCCGGCGGATACTGCGCAGCCGCCGCCACCGCCTCGGCCTCGGCCCGCGTCGAGACCATCGGCACGAGGATGTTCTGCGCGCCCAGATCGAGGACCTGCTTGATGATCGTCGCATCGGCCACCGGCACCCGCACGACCGGCGTCGTCGGGTAGGCGGAGACGGCGTAGAGCTGGTGGAGGACCGCTTCGAGGCTGTTGGGCGTGTGCTCCATGTCGATGAGCAGCCAGTCGAGGCCGGCCCCGGCCATGATCTCGGCCATCGTCGGCGAGCCCGACGACACCCAGCCGCCGTAGAGCGTGCGCCCGGCAGCAGTGCCCGCGCCCGAGGCGCCGGTCGCCTGCGCATCAGACGCGCCCGGGGCGCCGGTCGCCTGCTGCAGTTCGGCGGCGAAGGTCGGGTTCAGACGAAGCGGCATGAGATCGTTCCCATCTGTCCATAGTCGGCCAGCACGGTGTCGCCGGGCTGGACCCACATCGGTTTCGTGAAGGAGCCGGCGAGGATGACCTCACCGGCGGCGAGGCTGTCACCGTGCTCGGCGAGCTTGTTCGCCAGCCACACGACACCCATTGCCGGGTGGTTGAGCACTGCGGCGGCGACACCGGAGTCCTCGATCGACTCGTTGCGGTACAGCAGCGCGGAGACCCAGCGCAGGTCGACGTCATGCGGGTCGGCCGGGTTGCCGCCGATCACCATCGCACCCATCGCGGCGTTGTCGCTGATGGTGTCGACGATGCTGCGGCCCTCCATCTCGACGCGGCTGTCGAGGATCTCCAGGGCTGGGATGACGTACTCGGTGGCGCGCATGACGTCGAAGACGGTGACGTCGGGGCCCTGGAGCGGCTCCTTGAGTGCGAAGGCGAGCTCGACTTCGATGCGCACTCCGGAGAACTGCTCATGCTCGATGACTGAACCGTTTTCGAACACCATGTCGGAGAAGATGACGCCGTAGTCCGGTTCGCTGATCCCGGTCGCCTGCTGCATGACCTTCGAGGTCAGGCCGATCTTGCGCCCAGCCTGCTTCCGCCCGGCGGCGATCTGGCGGCGGCGCCACTCGTTCTGCACCGCATAGGCGTCCTCGACGGTCATAGACTCGAACCGGGCGGTCAGCCGCGGGATCTGGGTGTGGGTGCGCTCAGCCTCGGCGAGCTCGTCGGCGATCTGGGCGATGGTCTGCTCATCGAGCATGGGGTCTCCTTCCAGGCGGAGGTGCCCACCGCCTCGGGAACGGTGGCCTGGCAGCGGCTGCTGAGGGCAGCGACCGCGCCCGAGGCGGTGGTGCGGGTGGGATGGGATGGATCAGAGCTGGTGGCCGAGCTTGTATTCGCCCTGCTTCCACTCCGGCATCGATTCCGCGTCGTCTTCGCGGGTGTAGGAGAAGCCGTCGGCGCCGATGGTGACCTCCATCTCCGAATCGTCCTCACGGGACACGAGCGGCTGTGGCTTGCCGTCGAGGTCGAGGACGAGGGAGGCGTCGGTGTACCAGCTCGGCACGACCGGGGTGCCCCACCAGTCGCGGCGCTGGTTGTCATGCACGTCCCAGGTCACGACCGGGTTGTCCGGGTCGCCGGTGTAGTAGTCCTGCGTGTAGATCTCCACCCGGTGGCCGTCGGGGTCGCGCAGGTAGAGGTAGAAGGCGTTCGACACGCCGTGGCGGCCGGGGCCGCGCTCGATGTGGTCCGACAGCCGCAGGGCGCCGAGCTTGTCGCAGATGGCGAGGATGTTGTGCTTCTCGTGCGTGGCGAAGGCAACGTGGTGCATGCGCGGGCCGTCGCCGCCGGTCATCGCGGTGTCATGCACGGTCGGCTTGCGGCGCATCCAGGCGGCGTAGACGGTGCCCTCGGAGTCGCGGATGTCCTCGGTGGTGCGGAAGCCGAGGTCGTCCATGTACTTCACCGCCCGCGGCACATCCGGGGTGACCTGGTTGAAGTGGTCGAGGCGGACGAGCGCGCCAGGCGTGTAGAGGTCGTAGCGCCAGGCCAGGCGCTCGACGTGCTCGACGTCGTAGAAGAACTCGTACGGGAAGCCCAGCGGATCCTCGACGCGGACCGAGTCGCCGATGCCCTTGACGAAGCCGTCCGTGCGGCGTTCGACGCGGCAGCCGAGCTCGGTGAAGTACGCCTCGGCGCGGTCGACGTCCTCCGGGGTGCGGACCCGGTAGGAGAACGCGGCGACCGCGGCGACGTCGCCCTTGCGCAGCACGAGGTTGTGGTGGATGAACTCCTCGAAGGAGCGCAGGTAGATGGCGTTGTCGTCCTCTGCGGTCACGACGAGGCCGAGCACGTCGACGTAGAAGTCGCGAGAGCGCTTGAGATCGGTGACCTGGATCTCCATGTACGCGCAGCGCAGCACATCGGGTGCCGGGGCCTGCGGGGTCGGAAT
This sequence comes from Brevibacterium luteolum, assembly GCF_025147615.1. Taxonomy (NCBI): domain Bacteria; kingdom Bacillati; phylum Actinomycetota; class Actinomycetes; order Micrococcales; family Brevibacteriaceae; genus Brevibacterium; species Brevibacterium luteolum. The sequence continues at coordinate 9,303 of NZ_JALXPM010000056.1, forward strand.
CGGGTTGGCGGGCGGTGGTGTGGTGGTCATGACGGCTCCTTACTTCTTGCGCGATGCGCTCACTGCTTGCCGAATGACGGGTTGTGGACCTTGCCGAGGTTGATGTGCACGGCCTGCTGATCGGTGTAGAAGTCGATCGAGCGGTAGCCGCCCTCGTGGCCGAGACCGGATGCCTTGACGCCGCCGAAGGGCGTGCGCAGGTCGCGGACGTTGTTGGAGTTCAGCCACACCATGCCCGACTCGACGGCCTGGGCGAAGTTGTGGGCGCGCTTGAGGTCGTTGGTCCACACGTAGGCGGCCAGGCCGTACTTCGTGTTGTTGGCCAGCTCGAGCGCCTCCTCCTCGGTGTCGAACGGGGTGATCGCGACGACCGGTCCGAAGATCTCCTCCTGGAAGATCCGGGCGGTCGGCGGGACGTCGACGAACACGGTCGGGGCGACGAAGTTGCCGAACTCGAAGCCCTCCGGGCGGCCGCCGCCGGCGGCGAGCTTCGCCTCGGTCTTGCCGATCTCGACGTAGCTCATAACCTTCTCGAAGTGCTCCGGGTGCACGAGCGCGCCGACCTCGGTCTTCGGATCGTGCGGGTAGCCGACCTTGACGCGCTTGGCCTGAGCGGCGTACTTCTCGACGAACTCGTCGTAGATGCTGCGCTGGACGAGGATGCGCGAACCGGCCGTGCAGCGCTCGCCGTTGAGGGAGAACACGCCGAAGACGCAGGCGTCGACAGCGCCGTCGAGGTCGGCGTCGTCGAAGACGATGGCCGGGGACTTGCCGCCGAGCTCCATCGACAGGCCCTTGAGGTGCGGGGCTGCGTTGGCGAAGATCAGCTGGCCGGTCTTCGACTCACCGGTGAAGGAGATGAGCGGGACGTCGGGGTGCTTGACGAGCGCATCGCCGGCGTCCTCGCCGATGCCGTTGACGAGGTTGAACACGCCGGCTGGCAGCTCGGCCTCCTCGAAGATCCCAGCCCACAGCGAGGCCGAGAGCGGGGTGAACTCCGCCGGCTTGAGCACGACGGTGTTGCCGGTGGCCAGGGCCGGGCCGAGCTTCCAGGACTCGAGCATGAACGGGGTGTTCCATGGGGTGATGAGGCCGGCGACGCCGATCGGCTTGCGGTTGACGTAGTTGATCTGGCGGCCGGGGACCTTGAAGGTGTCATCGGTCTGGGCGACGATGAGGTCGGCGAAGAACCGGAAGTTCTCGGCCGCGCGGCGGGCCTGGCCGAGCGCCTGGGAGATCGGCAGACCGGAGTCGAAGGACTCCAGTTCGGCCAGCCGGTCGCCGCGGGTCTCGACGATGTCGGCGATGCGGTGCAGCACGCGCGAGCGCTCACGCGGCAGCATCTTCGGCCACGGGCCCTCGGTGAAGGCCTTGCGGGCGGCTTCGACGGCACGGTCAATGTCGGCCTTCTTGCCGGCGGCGGCCTGCACGTAGGTCTCGTTCGACACCGGTTCGAGGACGTCGAAGGTGCTGCCGTCGAGCGAGTCGACGGACTCGCCGTTGATGTAGTGCTGGATCCGCTCGGGCAGATCAGCCGGCACGTGGCGCTCGCTCAGCGATGCCTGGTTCGGGGTGTCAGTGTTCGTCATGGATTCCCTCCGAGTGTCGGTGCGCCCAGGGCCGGACGCAGTCAGTGGGTGAAACGGATCAGGTGGGCAGATGCGATCAGGTGGGCAGGTGGTCAGTGGTGGCCGGTTGCCGGTCGGCTGCCGGCCCGGTCGGCGAGGTGGCGGGATTGCGGTCGAGGAACGCCTGCAGGGTCCGGTGGCGGTGGTTGCGGGCGGCGAGCTCGATGTCGATGGACTCGGCTCCATCGCGGATGAGCCCGAGGATCTGCGCATGCTCGACGACCGACTCCTCGGCCCGGCCGGGCACGAACGTGAACGTCGAATCGCGCAGTCCCGACATCCGCGTCCAGCAGCGGTGCACCTGCTCGAGGACGAGCGGGTTGGGACACGCCCTGAACAGCACGGAGTGGAACTCCTTGTTCAGCTGCGTGAAGTAGTTGGGGTCGAGCCGGTCGAGCAGCGAACGCATCCGCTCGTTGATCGCCTCGGCCTCATCGAGGGCAGCCGCATCGAGCAGCGGCGCCGACAGCGCGGTCGCATAGCCTTCGACCACGCCGAGGGTCTGCATCGCGTCGAGGTAGGCGCGCTCGTCGACGAGTGCGACACGCGCGCCGACGTTGCGGTCGTACTCGACGAGCCCCTCGGCCTCGAGCCGGCGGATCGCCTCGCGCACCGGGATCGCGCTCATCTGCAGCTCCCCGGCGATGGGGGAGAGGACGAGGCGGTACCCGGAGCCGAACTCCTTTGACAGGATCCGTTCGCGGATCCAGTCGTAGGCCCGCTGCGACTTCGAGGCTACGACGGTCGTCTCGACCTCCGGTGGGCTCGCCGTCGCCGAGGCGGTGGCTGGCTGGCGGCTCATGACCGGCCAGCCTGCTGGTCGGCTTCGTACTTCGCGCGCCAGTCCTTGTTCATCGGGAACAGTCCGTCGACCGGGTGGCCGTCGGCGACCTGCTCGAAGACCCAGGCGTCCTCGGTCTCCTTCTTCGCTGCCGCCTCGGCGACCTCCTCGGCCAGGGCCGGGGGGATGACGATGGCGCCGTCGTCATCGGCGACGATGATGTCGCCGGGCTGCACGACGGTGCCGCCGCAGCTGATCGTCAGGTCGGTGTCCCACGGCACGTGGCGGCGGCCGAGCACGGCAGGGTGTGCACCCTGGGAGAAGACCGGGATGTCGATGTCGGCGACGGCGGCGTAGTCGCGCACACCGCCGTCGGTGATGATGCCGGCGGCACCGCGGGTCTTGGCGCGCAGGGCGAGGATGTCGCCGAGGGTGCCCGAGCCGGTCTCGCCGCGGGCCTCGATGACGATGACTTCGCCTTCGCCGACGGTGTCGAAGCAGCGCTTCTGGGCGTTGAAGCCTCCGCCGTGGCTCGTGAACAGGTCCTCGCGGCCGGCGATGAAGCGCAACGTCTTGGCGGTGCCGACGATCTTGGCGCCCGGACGGTTCGAGCGCACCCCGTCGATGGTGACGTTGTTCAGGCCGCGCTGGCGCAGCTGCTGGGAGAGTCCGGCGACCGGGATCTCGGCGAGTGTGGCGCGCAGCTCATCGGTTAGGGCCGGCTCTGGTGCCAGGCCGGCGGCCTCGCGGGAGCCGTAGGCCTCCTCGCGCTGGGTGTCGTCGACCTTCGGCAGGGAGCCGATCTCGGCATCGAAGTCACCCGGGCCCTCGACGACGGTGCTGACCAGCCGTCCGGTCGACGGGGCGCCGGCGGCTTCGGGGGCGTCGACCTCGATCTCGATGACGTCGCCGGGTTCGGCGACCGAGGAGCCGGCTGGGGTGCCGGTGAGGATGATGTCGCCGGTCTCCAGGGTCACGTGCTGGGACAGGTCGGCGATGAGCTGGGCGAAGGGGAAGAACATGCCGGCACCGGTGTCCTCCTGCACGAGGTTCCCGTTGTGCCAGGTGCGCACGCGCAGCTGCTCAGGGGACACCTCGGCGGCGGTGATGAGGCCGGGGCCGAGCGGCGTGTAGCCGTCGCGGCCCTTATTGCGCAGGTTCGAGCCCTTGTCGTTGGAGCGCAGATCGTACAGGCCCCAGTCGTTGGCCGCGGTCACCCAGCCGACGTGCGACCAGGCATCGGCGGGGTTCACCCGCTGGGCAGGCGTGCCGATGATGAGGGCGATCTCGCCTTCGTAGGCGAGCAGCTCGGTGCCGGCCGGGCGGGCGACCTCCGCGCCTGCCGGGTCACCGGAGGCGGCCACCGAGCTCAGCGGCTTGATGAAGTACGAGGGGCTGGCCGGCTTGCGGCCGCGAAGGGCGGCGCGGGACTCGTAGCTGAGGTGGACGGCGATGATCTTGCCGGGCACCTGGGGCAACGCGGCAGTGCGCTGGTTCGTCGCGGCGTCGGTGTCCATGGGCTCCTTGCTTTCTGCTGGTGATACTGCCTGTGAGGCAGGTCTCTGAAACGGCTTCGGATGTGATCAGCTTTACACAATATCTGAAATCATATATCTTTTCATCTATCACTGTGAGCACCCTCACCCGGACCGCGAATATTCCGCAGCGCATACTCTGCAGCCGCGCCTGGCTGCACTGCCTGGCCGCACCGCCTGGCTGCGCCGCCGTGGCATCGCGAACTCAGGGCTTCTGCGGTCTGGAGAGGCGTCTAAGGAGCGTTCATGTACACCGACCGCCTGGGAACTGCCGGCCGCTGAGCCGCGCGAAGCCAAAGGAGCCTCAGATGCAATTCCACCACCACGGATACGTCACCCACGACCCGCTGATCGAACCGGCCGCCGGCATCGGCGTCGACCGGCCCGAGGAGCTGCCCGATGAGATGGACGTCCTCATCGTCGGCACCGGCCCGGCCGGCATGATCACCGCCGCCCAGCTCGCGCAGTTCCCCGACGTGCACACCCGGATCATCGAACGCCGCCCCGACCGGCTGGCGATCGGGCAGGCCGACGGCATCCAGGCGCGCAGCGTCGAGACCTTCCAGGCTTTCGGGTTCGCCAACCGGCTCATCGACGAGGCCTACCGGATCACCGAGATGTGCTTCTGGGGCCCCGATCCAGACAACCCGGAGAACATCGTGCGCCAGTCGCGCCCGGCCGATGATCCGCACGGGATCTCCGAGTTCCCGCACCTCATCGTCAACCAGGCCCGCATCCAGGACCACTTCGCTGAGTTCATGCACAACTCGCCGGCGCGCATGAAGCCCGACTACGGCTGGGAGATGGTCGGCCTGTCCCGCGATGACGCCCAGGAGCACCCGGTCGCCGTCGAGCTGCGCCGCACCACCGGACCCGATGAGGGCAGCACCCGCACGGTGCGTGCGAAGTACGTCGTCGGCTGCGACGGCGCGCACTCGCAGGTGCGCAAGGCGATCGGCCGCAAACCGCAGGGTGACCAGGCCTTCCACGCTTGGGGCGTGATGGACGTGCTCGCCGTCACCGACTTCCCCGACATCCGCACGAAATGCGCGATCCAGTCGAGCTCCGGCGGCAACATCCTCCACATTCCGCGCGAGGGTGGCTACCTGTTCCGCATGTACGTCGACTTGGGCGAGGTGTCACCCGAGGACGCCGGTGCGATCCGCAAGACCACCGTCGAGGACACGATCGCCAAGGCGAACGCGATCATCCACCCGTACTCCCTCGACGTCAAGAACGTCGCCTGGTACTCCGTCTACGAGGTCGGCCACCGGGTCACCGACCGGTTCGACGACGTCGACGACGGCGATGAGCGCACTCCGCGCGTCTTCATCACCGGCGACGCCTGCCACACCCACTCGGCCAAGGCCGGGCAGGGCATGAACGTGTCGATGCAGGACGGGTTCAACATCTCCTGGAAGCTCGGCCATGTGCTCTCCGGCCTGGCCCCGGAATCGCTGCTGCGCACCTATTCGCAGGAGCGGCAGCCGGTGGCGCAGAACCTCATCGACTTCGACAAGGAATGGTCGACGCTCATGGCGAAGAAGTCGAGCGAGTTCGAGGACCCGGCGTTCCTCGCCGACTTCTACGTCAAGACCGCTGAGTTCCCGGCCGGCTTCATGACCGAGTACGACTCGGCCCCGCTGACCGGCAGCGCCGAGCACCAGCAGCTGGCCGCAGGCTTCCCGCTGGGCAAGCGCTTCAAGTCGGCCCCGGTCGTCCGCGTCGCCGATGCGGTGCCGCTGCACCTGGGCCACCACGCCCGGGCCGATGGCCGCTGGCGCATCTACGTCTTCGCCGACGCCCCGGCAGTCGGGGCCGCGGACTCGAAGCTCGCCGGCTGGGCTGACTGGATGGCAGGCGACGCCGCCTCGCCGCTGCGCGTGCACACGCCGGCCGGCGCGGACCCGGACGCCCTCTTCGACGTCAAGGTCGTCTACCAGCAGGCGCATCACGAGTTCGAGGTCACCTCCGTGCCCGAAGTGTTCCGCCCGAAGGTCGGCCCGTACGAGCTCATCGACCAGGAGAAGGTCTTCGCGACCGCCCCGCAGGACACCCATGAGAGCGACCGCCACCTCGCCGGCGACATCTTCGCGATGCGCGAGATCTCCCGCGAAGGCGCTGTCGTCATCGTCCGGCCCGACCAGTACGTCTCCGCCGTGCTGCCGCTCGATCGTCCCGAGCTCGTCGGTGAGCACTTCGCTCCGCTGCTCCACCGCGTGTGAGGCTCGGGTCTTGAGTCTCTGCTGGTGAATCCCGGCTGGTGACTTCCAGCTGGTGATCCCGTCCCCGA
>NZ_JALXPM010000057.1:0-15110 GCF_025147615.1 Brevibacterium luteolum
GCGCCACCTGCTCACAGGCAGTGGGCTGGGCGTGTCCTCAGGCTCGGTTGCGGCGGGTGAAGGCCACTGCGGCAGCACCGGTGGCGAGCAGTGCGAGTCCGAATCCGACGGACATGCCGACCTCGGCGCCGGTGCGCGGCAGGTCGCGGTCGTCGTCGCGGCCGGATCCATCTTCATCGCGGCCGTCGTCATCCTTGCCGTCGTCGTCACCTGGCTTGTCAGAAGGCTTGTCAGACGGCTCGTCAGACGGCTCGTCCGAGGGCTGGTCGCTGGGCTGATCGGTCGGATCATCCGAAGGCGTGTCCGTCGGATCATCGCTCGGGTCGTCCGTCGGCTGCTCCGTCGGGTCATCGGTCGGGGTCTCTGTCGGATCATCCGTGGGATCCTCGGTCGGCTCCTCGGTGGGATCGTCACCGGCCTTCCAGTTGACGACGGTGCATGTGACGACCTGTTCGCGCTCGACTGTCAGGCTGAAGCCGGTGTCACCGGCGTTCTCAACCGGCACATCGACCGGCTCCTCACCGCTGGTCTCCTGGCACACAGCGTTCTTGCCGTCCTGCTGCAGCAGCGTGAAGTCATCCTTGAGCGTTTCGGTGATCGTCGTGTCCACAGTCGGGTTGGAGACGAGATCCTCATAGGAGAAGTTCGCCACGCCGTTCTCATTGGTGGTGGCCTGTTCGGGCGCTGCATTGGTGGCCGAGAAATCCCAGCCTTCGGCCGCTTCCGGCTCAGCCTCACCGATCTGCGTCTTCTTCAGCACCGTCACGCTGCCTTCGCAGGTGGCGGCAGCGATCTGCCGCAGACGTTCGCCGAGCTGGTTGTAGTCATCGGCGGAGAAGTAGTCGGAGTTCTCATTCGGGCCTGAGATCTGCACGATGTTCTCGATCGTCGGCTCGCTGCCCACGGCGATGCCGACCATCTTCGTGCCCTCGCCCTTGACGCCGTTGGCCGAGGTGATGGCGGTGTCGAGGTCGATCTGGTCGAACCGGGTTCCGCGATCGGTGTTGTCACCCTCACCGGGGGTGCCGTAGGCGGTCGGCTTGCCGTCGGTGACGAAGAGCACGGCGTCGTAGCTCTTGCCCTGGGTCTGGGCGATGCCGCGGTCCCAGTTGGTGCCGCCGTCGCTGCTGGCGGGGCGTGTGAGTCCGTCGATGCCGTCCTTGACGCCGGCGGCATTGCCGGCTTCGGCGATGCTCGTGACCGGGATGTCGGCGTTGTCGCCGGCCGGGGCGAAGGTGGCGAAAGTCTGCACGCCCACGGAGCTCGGAGTGCCGGTGAGGGTGTCGACGACGCCCTTGGCAGCCTCCTTGGACTTCTCGACATCGGCATCGGTCAGGGAGTTGGACAGGTCGAGCACGATGCCGAGGTTGAGGCCGCAGTGATCAGGCAGGGATGGGTTCGGAGCTGGTTCGATGGGCTGCGCAGCAGCAGGGGAAGCTCCGATGAACGCCGTGGCGGCGACCAGGGATCCAGCCGCAGTTGCGGCCAAGAGGCTGCGGAAGCCACGTGAACGGGTGGGTGACATCATGTTCTCTCATCAGTTAGGTATATATATTCATACGAGACATGTGTCAGGTTATATGAATATCACTGTCAGGTCAATCACAGAGACGCCGCTTTCTCTGAATAACGTCTGTGTGCGCGTGGGGGGGCTGGCTCGTCACTAGACTGTACGCCATGAGTTCACAGACCCAGACGACCGGCACCGGTGAAACCCAGACGAAGCTGCACACCACGCAGGTTGGCAGCGGCAGCGGTGACACCGAGAAGATCGTCTTCCTCCACGGCCTGTTCGGCCGCGGCAAGAACTTCACCTCGATCGCCAAGGGCCTCGAGCCTGAATGCACGAGCCTGCTCGTCGACCTGCCCAACCACGGGCAGTCCCCGTGGACCGAGGAGTTCGACTACGTCGAGATGGCCGATGCCGTCGCCGAGGAGCTCGTCGCCTTCGGTGCCGAGGAGTCGCCTGTCGGTGTGGTCGGGCATTCGATGGGCGGCAAAGTCGCGATGATGCTCGCCCTACGTCACCCCCAGCTGGTCGACCGCCTCGTTGTCGAGGACATCTCGCCGGTCAGCAGCGCAGACTCCTCACGCGATGCCGGCAGCGGCTTCTCCCACCTGCTCAACACCCTGCGCGCCCTCGACCTCTCCACCGTCGACTCCCGCAGTGAGGCTGATGAGAAACTCGCCACAGACATCCCCGATGACCGTGTGCGCGGCTTCCTGCTGCAGAACCTGCGCCCCGGCGACGACGGTTACTACTGGGAACCGAATCTCGACCTGCTGTGCCGCTCCCTGTCGAGAATCGGCGACTTCCCCGACACAGACGGCAGGACCTACGACCGGCTCGTCCTCTGGGCCGCCGGAGAGAAGTCCGACTACATCAAGCCCGAGTACACCCCGGCGATGCGCGCCCTTTTCCCGCGCATGCTCAAGGTCACCATCAAGGGCGCCGGGCACTGGATCCACTCGGAGAAGCCCGAGGAGTTCCTCGCCGCGCTGCGCCGCTTCTTCATCTCTTAAGCGCCGCAGCCGCCTCGAACGCGCGCCGCAGGTGGTCTCGCGCTGGTAGTTTTGATGCCATGCATGATGACCAGCCGGGACACCCGGACCCCACGCGTTCCCCACATCCCCAGCCGCACACTGCCCCCGGCCCTGAGACCGGCCGCAGCCCAGACCACCACGCCGCGCCCATGGCACCGGCAGCTTCGGTCGGCCAGCCCACGCCAGCCGGCGCTCCGTACGCTGCAGCGGATCTGCCCGCAGCTGACCCCTCGACCGCTCCCTCCGCCGCGGAGCGCGGTCAGACGCATTCGGAGTTCTACCGCCTGCCGAGCAACCGCTGGTGGAAGGGCGTCATCACGATCGTCGCGCTGCTCGTCACGATGTTCGTCGCCTCCTTCATCTTCACCCTCATCGCCGGCATTATCGACCTGGCCACCGGCCAGCTCGATTTCGAAGCGGCAATGGAGGGCGAGATCGGTATGTCGCCGCTCATGCTGCTGGCCACCAACCTCTCACTCATCGCACTCGCCGTCGTCGCGCTCATCTTCCACCGCTTCCTGTTCCGGCAGCGCATCGGCTTCCTCAATTCGGTGGTCGGACGGTTCCGCTGGACGTGGCTTCTGTGGAGCCTCATCCCCATCGGCATCGGCTTCGCCATCTACATCACACTGCTCGTCGTCAGCAGCGACTGGGATGCCTACGCCCCGTTGCCGGCCGGCATGACGATCTTCTACCTCGTCGTCGTCCTGCTCACTACCCCGTTCCAGGCTGCAGCTGAGGAGTACGTCTTCCGCGGCGTCATCCAGCGCATCGCCGGCGCCTGGGTGCGCGGGCCCATCCCGTCGCTCATCCTCGGCACCGCCGTCAGCTCTGTGCTCTTCGCCGCAGCCCACATGGCCGGTGACCCGTGGCTGATCCTGTACTACTGGCTCTTCGGCGTCTTCCTCTCCCTCCTCGCCCACTACAGTGGCGGTCTGGAGGCACCGATCGTCATCCACGCGATCAACAACGTCGCCCTGTTCGTCACCGCGACCTTCAGCGGTGAGATCGCCCAGGAGATCGACCGCTCGGCCGGTGCCGGCGGGCCGTTCATGCTCATCCCGGTCGCTGCGATCCTCGTCGTCTCCGCCGCAGCGATCATCCTCGCCCGAGTGCGCAACGTCCAGATGTACGGGGTGGCCGAGGAGATTCCGCGCCGCGGCGCCGCGACCACCGGAGCTCCGGTGCAGCAGTGGGGTGCCGAGGCGCCAGCCCCGCTGCCGTACGATCACTACGCGCGGGCCGATGCCGGACAGCCGCCCGCTCCCGAGGCGGCGCCGCCACAGCACTTCGGCACCGGCTGGCAGGACGGGAACGCCGGCCAGCCCGGACCCAGCCAGCCCGCCCCCGGGCAGACAGGTCAGCATCGTGGCCAGCAGCCAGGTCAGCAGCCGCCCGGCTGGCCGGACCAGCAGTGACAACGACAGCGGCCGGGATTCGATCGGGTCCCGGCCGCTGCATTTCTCAACCGCTTCAAGCGGTCGATAATCACTTCTTCTGCTTGGCTGCCTTCGCCGCGGCCTTGCGGGCCTTCTTGTTCTCCCGCACCTGCTGCAGCGTCTCATCATCGACGATGTCAGCAGCAGAGATGAGCGCGTCCTCATCCCCGTACTCACCGGCCGCCTCACGCCAGCCCTCAGCCTGCAGATCGAACTGCTTGCCCAAAAGCGATAAGAAGATCTTCGCCTTCTGATCGCCGAAGCCCGGCAGCTTCTTCAGCCGCTTGAGCACCTCGGCACCATCCGGGTCGCCGGCAGTCCACAGCGCCTCGGTTTTGCCGTCGTAGTCGGCACAGATCGTGGCCGCGAGCTTCTGCACCCGCTCAGCCATCGACTTCGGGAACCGGTGGACGGCCGGCTTTTCCTTGAACGCCTCGAGGAACTCCTCGGGATCGGCCTCGGCCACCAGCTCGGGGGAGTAGCCGCCGAGGCGCTCGGCCAGCTTGGCCGGTCCGGCGAAAGCGGACTCCATGGTGACTTGTTGATCGAGGAGCATTCCAGTCAGCAGGGCGAAGGGATTCTCAGCCAGCAGCTTGTCAGCGGCCGGCTCGGTCGCCAGATACAGAGTCGTCATGCCCCTATTGTGTCAGCACTGGACATTCCTGTGCCTGCGCCGATCCTGCTAGCGTCGGATCCATGACAACGCATGCGTTCTCCCGCAGCAGCGGCGGTGCGACCTGCCCGTGCGGCGGCCTGCCGAAAGGTGCAGCCTTCCGCGACTGCTGCCAGCCCGCCCTCAACCTGCAGACCTGGCCTGCCACCGCCGAGGCGCTCATGCGCTCGCGCTATTGCGCATTCGCCACCGGCAACGGCGACCACCTCTTCCGCACCTGGGATCCGCGCACCCGCCCAGCCGACACCTCCCCGCCGGTCGCCGACTGGGTGCGCCTGGAGATCCTGCGCACCGAAGCCGGGGGAGAAGACGACACCGAGGGCATCGTCGAATTCCGCGCCCACTGCATCGAAGACCGCGAGAAGCACATCATCCACGAGGTCTCCACCTTCGCCAAGCGCGCCGGCCGCTGGGTCTACGTCGACGCCCTCGAAGCCTCCGGCCAGCCGGCGGGGTCGCGATGAGCCAGCGCAGCGCGTTCTTTCTGCGCGGCATCAACCTCGGCGGCCGCAACCGCGTGCCCATGGCCGAACTGCGCCAACTCGCCGACCGCCTCGGCGCCGGTGACATCGCCACCCACCTGGCCAGCGGCAACCTCGTGTGCACCCCGCCCGAGGCGCCGGGCGCCTTCGCCGATCGCCTCACCGCGGCAGTCGAGGAGACGTACGGATTCGCAGTCCCGGTCGTCACCCGCACCGCAGCCGAACTCGCAGCGATCCTCGCCGACGATCCCTTCGCCGGGATCGCCGACAATCCCAGCACTGAACTCGTCTACCTCTTCGCCGCGCCCGTCGCCGAGTCCGGCCGCTGCGCGTTGCCGCTCACCGGCGGCGAACAGGCCGCCTGGGCAGACGATCACGTGCGAGTCTGGCACGATCGCGGCGTGCACGGCTCGAAGGTCTCCCACAGCCTGCTCGAACGCCGCCTGGGCTTCACCGTCACCGCCCGCAACGTCCGCACCCTGGCGGCCGTCTCGGCACTGTGCGACCGGGCGGAATAGGATGGGCAGGCGTGCCGTTACGCACTCAAGAAGCCACACCCCTATGGAGGTTCAGTGACACAGCGCCCCGCGGCCGACCCGAATGAGAAGTTCAGCGACTACGCCCACGGCGAGAAGCTCGTGAGCACCGCCTGGGTCGCCGAACACCTCGGCGACGACGGACTTGTCATCGTCGAAAGCGACGAGGACGTCCTGCTCTACGAGACCGGCCACATTCCCGGAGCCGTCAAGGTCGACTGGCACACCGAGCTCAACGATCCGGTCACCCGCGACTACCTCGACGGCGAGGGCTTTGCCGCCCTCATGTCGAAGAAGGGCATCAGCCGCGAGGACACCGTCGTCATATACGGCGACAAGTCCAACTGGTGGGCCGCCTACGCGCTGTGGGTCTTCGAGCTCTTCGGCCACCCGGATGTGCGCCTCATGGACGGCGGGCGCGCGGCCTGGATCGCCTCCGGCGGTGAGATGACGACCGACGCCCCCAAGCGCGAGGCCACCGAATACCCGGTCGTCGAGCGAGTCGACGCCGGCAGCCGCGCCTTCATGACCGATGTGCTCGACCACCTCGGCAAGCCGCTCATCGACGTGCGCTCGCCGGAGGAGTACACCGGTGCCCGCACCCACATGCCCGACTACCCCGAAGAGGGCGCCCTGCGCGGCGGCCACATCCCGACGGCCGCCTCGGTGCCGTGGGCGCGGGCAGCCAACGACGACGGGACCTTCCGCTCCCGCGACGAACTCGAAGCGATCTACACCGACGAGGTCGGCCTCGACCGCAACGATGACATCATCGCCTACTGCCGGATCGGCGAGCGCTCCAGCCACACCTGGTTCGTGCTGCGCTACCTGCTCGGCTACGAGTCGGTGCGCAACTACGACGGCTCCTGGACCGAATGGGGCAACGCCGTGCGCGTGCCGATCGTCAAGGGCGAAGACCGCGGGGAGGTGCCCGGACGCGCATGAGCGAGAACCTTCCTGAGTCGCTGCGGGAGATCATCGACGACTTCGCAGCCCTGGCCGAACCGGACAAGCTGCAGCTGCTGCTCGAATTCAGCAACGAGCTGCCCGGCCTGCCCGAGCGCTACGCCGACCACCCCGAGCTGCTCGAACCGGTCCCGGAGTGCCAGTCGCCGATCTTCCTCGTCACCGAAGTCGGCGACGGCGAGCAGGCCAGCACAGAGGCGCCGGCTGGCGAGGACGCTGAGGTGCGGCTGTTCTTCTCCGCCCCGCCCGAGGCGCCGACGACCCGCGGCTTCGCCGGCATCCTGCACGAGGGTCTCAATGGGCTCACGGCCAAGGAGATCCTCGAGGTGCCCTCGGACCTGGCGCTCAAGCTCTCGCTCAACGACTCCGTCAGCCCGCTGCGGCTGCGCGGCATGTCCGGGATGCTCGCCCGCATCCAGCGGCAGGTCAAGGAGAAGGCCCTCGGCTGAACCCCGCAGGACCCACCCGAGGGCCAGCGCCCGCAGTTGGCCGCAGCCGCTTGAGGCTGCACCTGGCTCAGCCGAGCAGTGCGCGCAGCGTGACGACGCCGACCGAGCCGATGAGCGCTGCCGCCGGCAGGGTGATGACCCAGGCCAGAGCGATCGGCTTCATGAGGTTCCAGTTCGCCGCTCGGTTGACCAGGCCGACGCCGAGCACCGCGCCGATGAGGATGTGTGTTGAGGACACCGGCAGGCCGAGCACCGACGCACCCATGACGACACCGGCTGCGGCGAGCTCGGCGGCGAACCCGGAGGCCGGGTGCATCTTCGTCAGGCCCGTGCCGACGGTCTGGATGACCTTGCGGCCGACGAACCACAGCCCGGCGATGAGCGCGACACCGGCAGTGACCATGATCGCCGCCGGCACCGCCGACTCCTCAGCCACCGACTGCGTTTTGAGCACATCGATGATCGCTGCGAACGGGCCGACGGCGTTGGCGATGTCATTCGAGCCGTGGGAGAACGCGAACGCCGAGGCGGTGAACACCTGCATCCAGCTGAAGAGCAGGAACGTCGAGCGTGACAGGTCGTGGTGGCGCAGCGTCTTGGCGAAGATGAACACCGCCATCCACACCGACGCACCGATCATGCCGAGGATGAGGTAGTTGCCGACACCGTCGATCGACAGGTCGAGGTTCTTCAGCCCCTTGAACAGCAGCATCGAGCCGATGATGATCGATCCGCCGGCAGCCAGCAGCGGCACCCACACCTGCAGCGCGCGGTGCGCATCGACCTGCTCGGCCTCCTGCTGCAGGTCGTACAGCTCCCGGTAGTAGTCGGATTCGAGCTCCTCGCGCTTGAAGTCCGGCAGGTTCACCTGCGCGGCATCGCGGGCCATGACATTGGTGTAGGCGATCTGCTGCAGCTCCGTCAGCCGTTCAAACGACTGCTTGTGCCGGTTGCGCAGCTCCGCCCGGCTCACGCGCAGCTGGCGCAGCTTCTCATCGGCTTCCTCGTTGTAGACGAGGATGTGCTTCTTGATCCGGCCGAACAGCACGTAGGCGACGAGCCCGCCGAGCACGGGGGAGAGCACCCACGAGATCGCGATCTGGCCGATCTGACCCCACTGCACCATCTCCAGCCCGCCGGTGCCGGTGACGATGCCGAGGGTGACAGCCGCGCCGACGATGCCGCCGATGATCGAGTGCGTTGTCGAGACCGGCCAGCCCATCCGGGTGGCCACCAGCAGCCAGACAGCCGCGCCGAGCAGTGCCGACATCATGATGAACACGAAGTCCATCGGGTCGACCTGCATCCCGCCGAGGTCGACGATGCCCGAGCGCACCGTATCGGTGACATCACCGCCGGCGAGCACCGCACCGGAGACCTCGAAGACGGCGGCGACCATGAGCGCCTGCTTCATCGTCAGCGTCCCGGCGCCGACACTCGTGCCGAACGAGTTGGCGACGTCATTGCCGCCGATGTTGAAGGCCATGAACATGCCGAAGATGATCGTGGTGATGAGCACGAGCCGGAACTGGGTCTGGCCGACATAGCCGAACGACCAGAACGTGAAGCCGATGAACGCTGCCGCCAGCAGCAGTCCGAACCAGATGTGCCACCACTTGTCGGGGCCGAGAAAACCTCGCGTCACCGGAGCATGTGCGCCGCGGGTCATCGTATCGTCTGCCATGATTCCTCCAGACACATAAGCGCTTGCTTTCACTGGATTGTCGGCACCACAGGTGGCCTGTGGCTGAATTCCAGAGGAGTTTTGGGCGTACTCTCGCCGTTCCCGAGGCGCTGGGCACCTGCCCAGTACGCGAATGAGGTTGTCCTAACTACCGGTGGGGTAGGGTGGGGCCGTGGCCGCACCCGGCCAGATCCCTACATGCGAAAGGCAGGTTGCCGCAATGGCGCCAGCGAAGAAGCGCACTCTGCGCCACGGCACCGTCACCTCCCGGCGGGGGCTCTCCGATGAGCTCATCCGCCTCACCGTCACCAGCAGTGATCTCATCGGCCTCGACGTGCCGTACACCGACCATTACATCAAGTTGCTCTTCCCGCCCGCCGGCGCCGAGTACGCCTGGCCCGACGATGCCGCCGAGGTGCTCGAAGACCGCACCCGGCCCGATGCGCCGGTCACCCGCACCTACACGCTGCGCCGCGTCGACACGGAGACCGGGGAGGCGGAGATCGACTTCGTCATCCACGGTGAAGAGGGACTCGCCGGCCCCTGGGCCCGCGACGCTGAAGAGGGTGACCGGTTCGCCTTCTTCGGTCCCGGCGGCGCCTGGGCGCCACCGGCCGGAGTGCACATCGTGCTCGCCGGCGATGAGTCGGCAGCCCCGGCGATCGCCGCCGCCCTCGATGCCCTGCCAGCCGGCACCTCGGCGACGGCCTTCATCGAGATCGCCCACCAGCGTGCCCGCTTCGAGATGCCCGAACCCGAAGGCGCGACACTGCAGTGGGTCGCCCGCGACGGCGCGACACCGGGCACCGCGCTTGCCGCTGCCGTGCGCGACTTCACCCCGCCTGCAGGCGAGGTCGCCTATTTCATCCACGGCGTCGCTGAGATGATCAAGGATCTGCGCCGGTTCCTCTTCGTCGAACGGGGAGTGGAGAAGTCCGCCGCCTCGATCTCCGGCTATTGGCGGCTGGGCATGACCGAGGACGAATGGCAGTCCTCCAAGCGCGAGTTCGTTGCCGAGATGGAGGCCAGCGAACAAGCCGCCACCGGCAGCTGAATCCGGTGCCGCAGCCGTGTGTGGCGCCGGTCATATAAGGCAGGGGCAACTATTGTTGCGCGCCGATCCGAGATAATGTATAGACATATCCCCGTTGGTTCGCTGCAGAAAGGCATCGACATGCCCCTTCACCTTGGAGACACCGCCCCTGACTTCACCACCGAGACCTCGACGGGACCCATCGCGTTCCACGACTGGGCCGGTGACGAGTGGGTCGTGTTCTTCTCCCACCCAGCCGACTTCACCCCTGTGTGCACCACTGAGCTCGGCCGCGTCTCCCAGCTGCAGGCCGAATGGGACAAGCGCGGCGTCAAGCCGATCGCGCTCTCGGTCGACACGAACGAGGAGCACGCCCAGTGGATCCCCGACATCAACGAGTACAACAACACCACCGTTGAGTACCCGATCATCGCCGACCCGGACAAGAAGGTCGCCGAGCTCTACGACATGATCCACCCCGGCGAGGGCGACACCTCCTCGGTGCGCTCGGTGTTCGTCATCGACCCGGATAAGAAGATCCGCTTGACGATGACCTACCCGAAGTCCACCGGCCGCAACTTCGACGAGATTCTGCGCGTCATCGACGCCCTGCAGGAAGCCGACCGCGGCGAATGCGCCACCGGCGTCGACTGGCAGCCCGGCGACAAGGTCATCGTGCCCCCGGAGGTGCCGACCGCTGAGGCGAAGGAGAAGTTCGACGACGTCGAGGAGCACTACTCCTACCTGCGCACCGCCCGCGTCAAGGCCGACGCCGCTGGCACCGGCGCTGTCGCCTGCGGCTGACACCGCGCTGACGTGCGCATGACGGCTGACCGGCGCGCTCCGGTCACCGGCTGCTGACTGTTCTGCGGCCCCGCCCACCGGCGGGGCCGCAGTCGTCTGCAGGCCGCGGAATCTCAGTCTCCGTGGGCCTCGCGGATGAGCGGGACGAAGGCGTAGCCGCCGTGTTCGGTGATGTGCACCTCGCCCTGGACGAGCTTCTTCACCCGCAGCATCGTCGAGCCGACCGGGATGACGAGGATGCCGCCGGGAACGAGCTGATCGATGAGCTCTTCGGGCAGCTGGGTGGCGGCAGCCGAGACGAGGATCCGGTCGAAGGGATCGGCATCCGGCAGTCCGAACACCCCGCCGGTCGCCTCGACGATCTCGACGGTGTCGATGTCTGCCAGCAGCTGCCGGGCGGTGTCGGCCAGCGCACTGATCCGCTCGACACCGGTGACAGAGCCCTCACGCCCGACGAGCTCGGCGAGGATCGCGGTGCTCCAGCCGGTGCCGCAGCCGATGTCGAGGACCCGCATCCCCGGGTGGACCTGGAGCAGGTCCATCATCGCCACCACCGTGCTCGGCTGGGAGTTCGTCTGCCCGTAGCCGATCGGCACCGGCCGGTCCCACTGGCTGCTGCGGCGGTGCTGGGCAGGCAGGAACCGGGCGCGGTCGAGGCGCTCCATCACCTCGCGAATCTCCGATGGGCGGGCGGCTGCGGTCATGTCCTCACTCCTTTGCTGCCACCAGTGTAGGAACCCTGCCTGTGTCCGGGCTGGCCTCAGCCGGCCAGGCACAGGGCAGCGTGGAACGGCTCCCCAGCTGCCGCTGGCACGACGTCAGCGGGAACGGTGACGTCGCACAGGCACATGCTGGCCCCCGCGCCCGAGGCGGTGGTGACGTCATCGGCGGCGAGATCGCGCAGCAGGCCGGTCCCGTAGGCCTTGAGGAGTGCCTCCTTGCGCACCCACAGCTGGGTGAACACGACAGCCTGCTCGGCGGGCTCAGCCTGGGCGATCGCCGCCTGTTCGGCCGGATGCAGCAGCGCCGCGACCTCGGTCGCGGTCTGCCGGGTGGCTCGCGCTTCGATGTCGACGCCGAGGCGGACATCGGCTGCCGCGATCGCCAGCAGACCTCCGGAACTGGCAAAGGAGACGCACGGACCAGGCGCGCCGTCGACGAACAGCAGGGGAGCGCCGCGCTCATCACTGTCCAGGTCCACGGACTCGACCGGCACCTGCAGCCAGCCGGCGAGCACCTGCCGGCTGATCTGCATCCGCATCGCTGCCTCAGCAGAACCAGCCGATCGTCCCGGGGACGAGGACACGTCTGTCATGCATGCGCTGAAGTCGGCGATCCACATGGGCACATCGGGTCGGCGCGGGCACGGGACGGTGAGCCTGGTGACCCCAGGCGGCAGGTTCATGAGCCGTCGAGACCGAGGAATTCGCGGATCGCCGGCATCTCGCGGCGCACCTGCGACAGGCCCATCCGGTGGGCTGCGGCGAGCTTCGAAAGATTGCGCTCGCCGTTGGACACCGGCATGATCTCCGGTGCGAAGACATACGCTTTGTCCTGGCGTTCGAGTTCGAAGACCTGCTCGCGCATCTCGTTGTAGCGCTTCCACCGGCCCAGCAGCGCATCGGCGACCGCCGGGTGCCGGCGGAAGTAGCTGCGGTAGAAGGCCGGGAACCGCTGCGGGGCCTTCTCATAGTCACGCTGCTGGGTCAGCACGATGAGGAACTTCTCGTAACCGGCCCGCTGGGCGGTCGGCAGCGGAATCCCGCCGTGCTCGGCGAGCGCACCGTCGACATAGGTGCGCTCGCCGATCGTCACCGGCGGCATCACCACCGGCATCGTCGACGATGCCTGGACGGCCGTCATCAGGTCGTGCATCTCATCGACATCGGCGCGCGACCAGATCCGCTCCTCACCGGATTCCACATCGACAGCCGCGATGGCGAACTCCGCCGGATTGGCCTCGAAGGTCTCCCAGTCGAACGGCAGCGCCTCATCCGGCTGCGAGGTGCCCTGGTAGATGTACTCGGAGTTGAACAGGCCCTGCCCGCGCAGGAACGTGCGCATATTGCCGAAGTTCGGGTCAGCGGAGAACTCGACGAAGCAGCGGCGGGCCCGCCACGGGTCATGCGAGAGGTAGTTCGCGGTGTTCGTCGCACCGGCGCTGATGCCTGCCACCCAGTCGAAGTAGATCTCCTCCTCGAGCAGGCGGATGACCATCGCCGACGTCAGCGCTGCGCGCATTCCGCCGCCTTCGAAGATGAGAGCCGTGTCGGTCACCGTGCTGTGCAGCTGAGCCGCGCCAGCTGTTGTGTCGTCTCCTGGCATGGCTCCAATCTACGACACCACGCGCCTCTTCGGGTGGGCTCGGGCCGTCCCGATTTCCGTGAGATCAGCCATGCCCGCACGCAGTCCTGTGCCGCAACATCCATAGTGAAGCACAAGACAGCTTGCCGGATAGGTTCAGCAGGCTAGGCTCAGGACATGACCGAACGCCTGCCGCACCCGCTCACCGGCCAGCTCTTCGCCTCGCCGGTGCCTGCCGGCCAGGGCTGGCCGGAAGATCCTGCCAAGCGCAGCACCCCGGTGGCCCGCAGTGCTGAGGACGTCACCCGCCTGGCCGATCGTGCACGCACCCTGGCTGAGCTCGATGCCCGGGTGACGAAGTGCCGGGCGTGCCCCCGGCTCGTCGCCTGGCGCGAATCGGTCGCACACGACAAGCGCGCATCCTTTGCCGGGGAGCCGTACTGGGGCCGGCCGGTCTCCTCGCTCGGGGACCCGGAGGCGTGGCTGGGCATCATCGGCCTCGCCCCGGCAGCCCACGGCGGGAACCGGACCGGGCGGATGTTCACAGGTGATCGTTCCGGTGAATGGATCCACGCTGCGCTCTACCGGGCGGGCATGAGCTCCCAACCCGACTCCACGGTGGCGGGCGACGGACTCGTCATGACCGGCGCGCGCACGATCGCCCCGGTCCACTGCGCCCCGCCGGACAACAAACCCACCCCAGACGAACGGCACGCCTGTGCCGGGTGGCTGCGGCGCGAACTCCAGCTCATCCCCACCCTCGAAATCCTCATCGCTCTCGGTGGGATCGCCTGGCAGGCGACCCTGTCCGGTGTGCGCGCCATGGGCTGGGATGTCCCGCGCCCCCAGCCGCGGTTCGGCCACGGCGCCGAGGCGGTGCTCACCCGGCCAGACGGCGTGCCGGTGCGGCTGGTCGGCAGCTATCATCCCAGCCAGCAGAACACCTTCACCGGCCGGCTGACGACGGAGATGCTCGATGCGGTGTTTGCCCGGGCGAAGGAGATTCACCAGGTGAACACTGGTGAAACCCCGCGTCCCGACTCATGAGAGAACGCGCATAGGACGCCTGCGCGGTCGTAATCTGGGACCAGGCAGCCGGACCGGCTGCCCGTCACGCGAAAGGTTCACGATCGTGAAAGCTGCACGCTACTACGACAACCACGACATCCGCATCGAAGACATCCCCGAGCCGGAGCTCAAGCCCGGCACCGTCGCCATCGACGTCGCCTGGTGCGGCATCTGCGGAACCGATCTGCACGAGTACCTCGAAGGCCCCATCTTCATCCCGCCCAAGGGCAGCCCGCACCCGATCTCAGGGGAAGAGGCCCCGGTGACGATGGGCCACGAGTTCTCCGGCACCGTCACCGCCCTCGGCGAGGGTGTTGACGACCTCACCGTCGGTGAGTCCGTCGTCGTCGAGCCCTACATCATCGCCGAAGGCGTCGACACCGGTGAAGGATCGGATTACCACCTGTCGCCGAACATGAACTTCATCGGCCTCGGCGGCCGCGGTGGTGGCCTGTCGGAGAAGATCGTCGTCGAACGTCGCTGGGTGCACCCGGTCGGCGATATGCCGCTCGACCAGGCCGCGCTCATCGAACCGCTCTCAGTCGGCCACCACGCCTACGTCCGCTCGGATGCCAAGGCCGGTGACGTCGCCATCGTCGGCGGTGCCGGTCCGATCGGCCTGCTGACCGCCGCTGTGCTCAAGGCCGAGGGCCTGACGGTCTACATCTCCGAGCTCTCCGAGG
The DNA here is from genome assembly GCF_025147615.1 of Brevibacterium luteolum. Taxonomy (NCBI): domain Bacteria; kingdom Bacillati; phylum Actinomycetota; class Actinomycetes; order Micrococcales; family Brevibacteriaceae; genus Brevibacterium; species Brevibacterium luteolum. Next base: position 14,666 of record NZ_JALXPM010000057.1, read on the forward strand.
CGCGCAAGGCCAAGGCGCGTGAAACCGGGGTGGCCGATGAGGTCTTCGACCCGCGTGAGGTCAACGTCGCCGACGAGGTCCGCAAGCGCACCGACGGCAAGGGCGCAGACGTCGGCTTCGAGTGCTCCTCGGTGCCGGCCGTCCTCGACATGCTGCTCGATGCGGTGCGTCCCGGCGCGGTCATCGTCAACGTCTCGATCTGGGGCTTCAACCCCGAGGTCGCGATGCCGCTGCTGGTGCTCAAGGAGATCGACCTGCGCGGCACCATCGGCTACGCCAACGACCACCCGGCCACCATCGAGCTCGTGCGTTCGGGCAAGCTCGACCTCGCCCCGTTCATCACCGCGAAGATCCCGCTCGATGATCTGGTCGAGAAGGGCTTCGACCAGCTCATCAACAACAACGAGCATCATGTGAAGATCCTCGTCGACCCCAACGCCTGACG